>NZ_MIIV01000072.1:0-9205 GCF_001743015.1 Shigella sp. FC1567 | reverse complement strand
CCTCATGATTCTCATTCTGACGTGCCAGAGCACGATTGAAAACGAAACGACATGCGCCTGCGAAGCGCCTCATTTCACGCTCCTGTTGACCACCGGGTCTTAACTGGAATTTAAATGCTTGTAGTCGTTTCACAGGCCAAATGATACTTTGGTCTGTGAAAAAAGAAACCGATATCCGGCGTGGAAGGCATTGTGTTTTCCTGATGCATGTTCACCTGGTCTTTGTCACCAAATACCGACGTCAGATTTTTGACTATGACGCGACAGAAAAACTACGCACTTACTTTTCAAATGTATGTGCTGATTTTGAAGCTGAACTGGTTTAAATGGATGGCGAACCAGATCACGTCCATTTGTTAATTAACTATCCTCCCAAACTGGCGATATCCAGTCTGGTAAACAGCCTCAAAGGCGTATCGGGTAGGTTACTGCGACGAGATCGACCAGATATTGCAGTCAGGTATTACTACAAAGGCGTTTTGTGGAGTCCTGGCTATTTTGCCAATAGCTGCGGAGGTGCGCCAATATCCGTCATCCGCCAATACATTGAACAACAGCAAACACCTGGTTAGGTGGAAAACCGCGCCTTATATCCCCGCCCTGAAGGACGGGGTTTTACGGCGCACCGGATAAATTTGGTTATGCGCCGTCAGCCGTGCTAAAGAATACGGACCAGCACCCAACGGATGCCAGTCCACACAATTAACGTAACTCTGGCCAGTACGCTTTGTTGGCCTCCAGCAACTCATCCAGAATAGCTTTGGCGACCGAGGCGCTCGGTACCGTTTTCGATAACGTAATCGCCTGCCACAGGTGCTGATATGAACGCTGTTCCCAGGCGTCCACGACCAGTTTTTCCACCGCCACTTGCTGACTCATTAACCCTTTCTGAAACTGCGGGATATCGCCGACCACCAGTGGTTCTGGTCCGTTGTGCCCGACCAGACACGGGATCTCGACCATCGCTTCATCATCAAAGTTATGGATTGCCCCGTTGTTAGGCACAATCAGCAACATCCGCTCCTGAGTGTTGAAGGCAATTGCCGCCGCCAGATCGACGATGTATGACGCATGTTCGTCAATCTCCAGCTTGGCCGCCGCTGAATTTCCTGCCGCTGTAATGGCGCGGCAAGCATCGAAAACCTGTTTCTCGCGATGTTCCATTCACCTCATTCGCGCGGGTATGTTCAGGGTTGGAATGCTGAACAACATAATCCGGGAAGAGATAATATTTCAGATAGGTGTTCGGCAATGTATCCGGGTCCAGTGCCTGGACATCCCGCGCTTTTGCATAGGTGTCGTTCCAGCTCGCTTCAGTATGTGTATCTTGCTGCGGTGGAACATAACCGTGCTTAGAGACATATTGCCGCAGCTGGGGCATCAGGTCGTTGCCCTGCAAATCTTCAATTGATGTCCACCAGCCAAAGTGGTTCAGGCCGTAGTAGCGCACGCGCATCTGTTTGCGATCTTGCAGCCCAACAATTTGCGCCATCCGGCTTTCAATACCGATTGGCATGTCACAGATGTTGAGGATTTTCGCATTCGGGCGCAGACGACGCGTGGCTTCTGCGACAATTGCTGCCGGGTTGGAGTAGTTGAGCATCCAGGCATTTGGTGAATATTTTTCCATATAATCCACCAGTTCCAGGACGCCGCCAATGGAACGCATGCCGTACGCTATTCCGCCGGGTCCGCAAGTTTCCTGACCAACAACGCCGTGGCGCAGCGGGATTTTTTCATCCAGTTCGCGCATCGGGTATTTGCCGACGCGGATGTGCGCCATGACAAAATCAACGTCGCTGAATGCCACTTCAGGATCGGTGGTGTAACTAAACGCAATGTCCGGCGCTTTCTCTTTAAGGATGACTTTACAGGCTTCGGCAATCACTTCCTGCCGCGCACCATCGTTATCATAAAATTTCAGTGCACGAAGCGGGAAACGGTCCTGATTCGCCAGGAGCATCAACACGATGCCTGGCGTAAAGGTGCTTCCACCGCCTGCGACAACCACTGAGAATTTGGTCATTATACTGCCTCCGTAATGGCAACATTTTCTGCTGATTGATGAGAATTAATTAAGCTATCGAGCTGTTCACGCAGCTGGGATACATGCAGACCAATGATCACCTGAATGGCATCGCCACTACGGAAGACGCCGTGCGCTCCCAGCTTTTTAAAGACTTCGTCATCCAGCGTTTGTGACATGTCATGCAGTGCAATACGTAAACGCGTCGCGCAATTGTTAATGCTGGAGATATTGCCGACCCCGCCCAGGGCTTGCAGGATACCGGCAGCCTGATCCAGCTCTTTTTTTGGCTCTGCAGCGGTGGTTTGGCCTCGCGAGGCTTTGTATTCGGCTTTTGAGTAGAGTTTCACTTCCGCATCTTCACGTCCCGGCGTGCACATGTTGAATTGCAGAATCAGTGTGCGGAAAACCACGAAGTACAGCAGGGTAAAGCACAACCCAATGGCGATTTGGGTCAGCATCATATCCGCGTGGTTGCTGAACATCGGGATCCAGTTTTGCGGTAAAACCTGGTCAATCAGACCTCCGCCCATGTTGCCCACCACACCAAAGAGATACATCACGGTCGACATTGAGGCCGCCAGCACGGCGTGTACCGCAAACAGCAACGGTGAAATGAACAGGAAGGTAAATTCCAGCGGTTCGGTAATTCCCACCAGCATGGCGGTTAAGGTTGCGGGAATCAGCAAGCCCGCCACTTTTACCCGATTTTCCGGTGCGGCAGTGAAGTACATCGCTAAAGAAATGCCCACGGCACCAAAGATTTTTGAGTTACCGTGCAGGGCAAAACCGCCTTCCGGGAACAACGATTTCAGCGGCTCGGCGCTCAGACTGAACTCTTGCAGATGCTGCGCCCAGTACATCTGAATGCCGCCTTCAACAGCTGCCGGACCAAAGATAAACTGTCCGTAGATGAAGTGGTGTAAACCGGTTGGGATCAGAATACGTTCGAGGAAGGTGTAAACCCACCCCCCAAGCGCACCCGCCGAACGCAGGAACGCTTGCAGAGATTCAATCCCCATTTGTACTTTTGGCCAACCGAGCAACGTCAGCCAGGCACAGGGGATCATCACCAGGAAGGCGATAATCACCACATAAGACGTCCCCTGGAAAATGCCGAGAAAAACCGGCAGTTTTTTATCGAACAGACGGTTATGCAGCGCCGTCACAATGCCGGAAATGATAATTGCGCCGATAATGCTGGTATCGAGGGTTTTAATCCCGGCCATCATTGTCAGACCGCTACCTGCCACCGCGTCCTGAGTGAAATCGACGCCGAAGTAGCTTCCCCAGATCATTCCCATCGCGTTGATGAAATAGTTCCAGGTCAGGAAACTCACCATCACCGCCAGACAAGCACGCCCCTGCGCTTGCTTAGCAAGGCCAATGGGTAAACCGACAGCAAAAATCAGCGGCATATTACGGAATACCGTCCAACCGCCCTCTTCAATAATGTGTACGATTTGCGCGAATAAACTGTTCGGATCGGTCAGTGATTCCCCGACAAACATCGGGTTTTGCAGCAAGATGGCAAGACCCACCACAATCCCGGCGAAGGGAAACAGCAGCACTGGCGTGAACATCGCGCCGCCAAAGCGTTGAATTTGACTGAGCATTTCCACATCCTCTTTTCTCAATTCTGTAAGTAGGAAGCCTGATTGGTTATGCGGCAGGCCTGGAGCGAGGATAGGAAGATGCGATCGGCAGAACATGACGACCCAATGGGATTCGTGATCGCTTTCATGCTTTTCGTTGGGCGGTAGAGATCTACGTTTTCGCGAAAAAGTAGACATCTGTGAGCACTGGTACACAGCATCGAACACATCTTTAAAAAAAGATGTTTTTTCAATCGATTAAGCAGAACTTGTGGGCGCATTACCCGGGCTTGCAGGCAAAAAAGAGATCTAGAGATGATCTACAAAAGCATTGCGGAGCGGTTAAGAATTCGACTTAATTCCGCGGATTTCACGCTAAACAGCCTTCTTCCCGGTGAAAAAAAGTTGGCGGAAGAATTTGCAGTATCCCGGATGACCATCCGTAAAGCGATTGACCTGCTGGTAGCGTGGGGGCTGGTGGTCCGCCGCCACGGCAGCGGCACTTACCTGGTGCGCAAAGATGTGCTGCATCAAACCGCCAGCCTGACCGGACTGGTGGAGGTGTTAAAACGGCAGGGAAAAACGGTCACCAGCCAGGTGCTGATTTTTGAAATCATGCCTGCGCCTCCGGCCATTGCCAGCCAGTTACGGATTCAAATCAACGAGCAGATCTACTTCTCCCGTCGCGTTCGTTTTGTGGAAGGGAAACCGCTGATGCTGGAAGACAGCTATATGCCGGTTAAACTGTTCCGTAATCTTTCGCTGCAACATCTGGAAGGGTCGAAGTTTGAATATATTGAACAAGAGTGTGGGATTTTGATTGGCGGTAATTATGAAAGCCTGACGCCGGTGCTCGCCGATAGACTGCTGGCGCGGCAAATGAAGGTAGCGGAACACACGCCACTGCTGCGGATCACCTCGTTGTCATATAGCGAGAGCGGGGAGTTTTTGAATTATTCAGTGATGTTCAGAAATGCCAGCGAATACCAGGTGGAGTACCATTTACGGCGACTCCACCCGGAAAAGAGTTAACCGATACTCCAGAAGAGCACCGCCAGTAATTGGGGGGTGATAATTCGCAGAAACATCACTAACGGATAGACAGTGGCGTAAGAGAGCGCCGGCGCACCACTGGTTGGATGAAGATTATTAGCAAACGCCAGCGCCGGAGGATCGGTCATGGAACCTGCCAGCATCCCGCACATGGTCAGGTAATTCATTTTGGCTAACATCCGCGCCAGAATGCCAACAGTAATCAGCGGAACGGCGGTGATCAGGGCACCATAACCAATCCAGCTTAGCCCTTCGCCATTGACCAGGGTATTCACAAAATCCCCACCAGATTTCAGACCAACGACCGAGAGGAACAGCACGATCCCCAGCTCCCGCAGCGCGAGGTTGGCACTTGGCGGCATAAACCAGTACAGCTTGCCGATACTGCCGATACGCCCGAGGATCAACGCCATAATCAGCGGACCGCCCGCCAGCCCCAGTTTCAACGCGGCCGGGAACCCAGGCACAAAGACGGGAATAGAACCTAACAATACGCCAAGCCCGATGCCAATAAACACTGGCAGCATCTGAACCTGTTGCAGTTTTTGCTGCGCATTCCCCAGCACATTGGCAACGGCATCAATTGCGGACGGACGCCCCACCAGATTGAGGATATCGCCGAACTGCAGGCTGATATCGCCACTGGCGACCAGTTCGACCCCGGCACGGTTCAGGCGCGAGATAACAACGTCATAGCGTTCTTTAAAGTGCAGGTCGCGAATACGTTTTCCGAGCACGTTTTCATTGGTGACCACCACACGCTCGACGCGCAAATCAGTGCCTTTCGTGGACAGCGAAGTATCGACCTCCTGACCAATCACCAGTTGCGCATTATGTAAATCCGCTGGCTGCCCCACCAGATGCAGCAAATCGCCCAGTTGGATAATGGTATCTGGCGAAGGAACTTTTAGGGTTTCTTCGCGTTTCAGACGCGAGCAGATAATTTTGTCGCCGTTGAGAATCGGTACATCTTTAATAGCTAAATCATGCAGGTTAGGGTTCTCAACGCGAATATTGATAGTCTTGATCAGCGCGCCGCCATTGGTGCGTGAAGACTCGTGCTGCTGAGCTTCTGTCTCGACATTGACGCGGAAAATAACCCGCAACATCCACATGGTGAACAAAATCCCGCAAATGCCGAATGGATACGCCATCGCGTAACTCATCCCCATCTGATCGACCATTTCCATTGGTGTACCCAGGTCGCGCAAGATCTGCTGCCCTGCCCCCAGCGCTGGCGTATTGGTAACCGCACCGGAGAAAATCCCCAGCACTACCGGCAGTGGAATATCAAACAGTTTATGCAGGATGGCGGTAACCAGACCACCGATGATGACGATCAGAACAGCAAACAGGTTGAGGCGTAATCCGGAGACGCGCAATGAGGCAAAGAAGCCCGGCCCTACTTGAATCCCGATGGTATAAACGAACAGGATCAGGCCAAATTCCTGAATAACATGCAGCATATCGCTACTTAATGTCATCCCCGCCTGAGAAACAAAATGGCCGACGATGATCCCACCAAACAGCACGCCGCCAATACCTAATCCTATGCCGCGAAATTTGACGTTGCCGATAAACAAACCGACGACTGCCACCAAAGCCAGAATACTGACCGTTAATGCTATATCACTCATCGTCCATTTCTCTTGAGATAACATTTTAATTGCTACGGATTATGGCTGAATCGGTGAAGCAGATTTGCCTTATAGCGCACATTATCACGGGAAAGAACGTGCCGAAATATCTTAAACAGTCGAAATTTAACGCATTGTTGAAGAAGAAAGACAAAAAAAGCCCCACCAGAATGGCGGGGGCAAAGAGAATAGCTAGTTAGCTATTTAACGCGGGACGTTCGCTGATAGCGATACGCTGCGCTGCGATGGGTTCAGGCTCATTACGAATTAAATCAATATGCAGTAAACCGTTTACGAAGGTTGCGCCAGAGACTTCCATATTTTCAGCCAGCGTAAAGCTCAGGCTAAATGGCTGATTCATAAGCCCTTGATGCAGCCATTTTTTCTCTTCTTTTGGCTGCTCCGGCGTGCCTTTTACGCTCAGGCGCGTACCTTCCAGTTGAATCTCTAAATCTTCCTGACGGAAACCTGCCAGCGCAAGGGTAATGCGGTAGTGGTTATCGTCGCTTTTCTCAATGTTGTACGGCGGGAAGCTCTGGCTTTCACCGGCGTTTTGCAGTGCGTTGGCCAGTTTGTCAAAACCGATCCATTGACGCATCAGTGGGGATAAATCGAAGTTACGCATAGTCATTTCTCCTTCTAAGAAGCGAGTAAGTACCTGCAAATCCGAAGATTCGCATATGCTCCCTGACGGCGAGCATGGAGATGTCAGGCCGCGTCAGGCGGCCTTAGGGAATTAGTTGATTTCGATACGGCGCGGTTTTTTCGCTTCCGGAATCACGCGTTCGAGATCGATATACAGCAAACCATTTACCAGGTTAGCCCCACGAACATGAATGTTCTCAGCTAACTGGAATTTGCGTTCAAAGTTGCGTTCAGCGATGCCCTGGTACAGATAGGTGCGCTCTTTTTGTTCGTCGGCGTGAGCACCTTTCACCACCAGCAGATTATCCTGGGCGGTAATTTCCAGTTCGCTCTCAGCAAAACCAGCCACAGCGATAGCAATGCGGTAATGGTTTTCGTCTACCAGTTCAACGTTATACGGAGGGTAGCCGCCATTACTCTGGCTCTGGTTGTTTTCTAAGTGGTTAAACAAACGGTCAAATCCAATAGCAGAACGGTAAAGCGGGGATAAATCAAAGTTACGCATAATCAATAGCTCCTGAAATCAGCGAGAATGTAATACCTTCCACAATGGACAGGTCAGGTAGCCAGAACACCCATCAGGCGCGTCCTCATCGGCTACGATGTAAAAATGGGTCTGGAAATGAACTTTTCAAGCCTTATCAGCGGACTTTTTTTTGCAGTTTATGGTCTATTGCATAGACTGAGGGGGCAGCACGAAACGTTAAAGTGCGATAGCCGCCACAGTGCGACGTAATGATGATGTTATTTTCAGCAAGGGATCGCTATAACTCATCAGGCCAACACCCACGATCAACAGATGAATTTATTATGATAAGAAATGTGTTGTTAGCGTTCATGATATGCAGCGGAATGACATTACTCGGAGGATGCTCCAGCGTGATGTCCCATACCGGAGGGAAAGAAGGAACGTATCCCGGCACCCGCGCCAGCGCAACCATGATTGGCGACGATGAAACCAACTGGGGCACTAAGTCGCTGGCGATTCTCGATATGCCGTTTACCGCTGTGATGGACACGCTTTTACTGCCGTGGGATGTGTTCCGCAAAGACAGCTCGGTGCGCTCACACGTTGAAAAAAGCGAAGCCAACGCGCAAGCCACCAATGCGGTTATTCCACCGGCCAGAATGCCTGATAACTGATTTAGCGATCAGTTTCGGTGATCCACAGCTGGCCGCCTTCCATCCACGCCAGCCATTGACCATCCGGCGAGAAGACCACGGCGTCCGCAGAAGGTGGATTGGCGTGGCTTTCGGTTAAATACTCAACCTCGCCACTTTGCGCATGGGCACAAGCAATTCGATTATCCAGCACAAAGCCCAACCATTCTCCTGACGGATGCCAGTTAAATGCAGACTGAATATCCGTTTTGTTATGGGTTAACTGGCGCGGCTCGCCGCCCTGTGGCGAGATAAGCCACAGTTGCACAATGCCGTTATCATCACGCATTAAAAACGCGATTTGCGTACCCTGCGGATTACAGCGCACCCAGTGGCGCGGGACGTTGACTAACCCCGGATAAGCCCGATGGTGGGTAAAGGTTAAACGTCGCTGCACGACGCCGCGCGGTGGCGCGGGCAGGGTGGTTTCCGTTCCACTTAACGGCGCATCACCTGCCGCTTTCCAGCCAGCTTCATCTTGCGGTAACTCAACGATAAACAGCTCCGGCACTTTCTCGCCCTTTGGCGAAAGTGTGTCGCCAATAAACGCCAGCGCGTGATTTCCTACCCATCCTTCTTCATAAGCACGATTGATTTCATCGCTGCCAGGCTGCGGCGTGGGCGTGGTTTTACTCACCAGCACGCACCAGTGGCTACCGCTGTATTCACGCGGATGCTGCTTTTGTACGTTGACCGGGCCAAACGGCGCAGCAACACCGACGTTTCGCAAATCCAGCGCCGGATCGAGTTCATGCATTACATGGTCGTTATAGGTAAAGCTCACCCTTTCACCGTTCGGGCTAAAGACATGCACATGGCTGCCGCCGCGCAGCGCTCCTGGCGTATACGGCGCGGTAATATCCATTGCATCGAGATTGCTCACCTTGCCGCCTTCAGCAATGACTCCGCGTCGATGATGGAAATCGTAATACCATGTTTCATCAGGATTTTCCGGGCCATGGATGAAAACATATTTCTCTGACTTCGGATGAACCACGGCAGCCTGACGGCTGCAAATTGAAAACCGCCCCTGTTCGTCCTGTTGTTGCCGCACGCTCCGCAGAATATGTATGCTCTGAGGACCTGTT
>NZ_MIIV01000071.1:0-9258 GCF_001743015.1 Shigella sp. FC1567 | reverse complement strand
GCTTATAATCTGGTGAGATATCAGATGATTAAAATGGCGGAACATCTGAAAGGTTACTGGCCGAATCAACTGAGTTTCTCAGAATCATGCGGAATGGTGATGAGAATGCTGATGACATTGCAGGGCGCTTCACCGGGACGTATACCGGAGCTGATGCGCGATCTTGCAAGTATGGGACAACTTGTGAAATTACCGACGAGAAGGGGAAGGGCCTTCCGAGAGTGGTAAAGGAGAGGCCCTGGAAATACCCCACAGCCCCGAAAAAGAGCCAGTCAGTTGCTTAACTGACTGGCATTACACCGAAAAGGTGGCGTTTGTGCAGAGGGACTAGTGCCGGGTGCGGCGTAACGCCTGATCCGGCCTACCGATTAATCGTCCAGGAAGCTACGCAACACTTCAGAACGGCTCGGGTGACGCAGTTTGCGCAGCGCCTTCGCTTCGATCTGACGGATACGTTCGCGGGTAACGTCGAACTGTTTACCCACTTCTTCCAGCGTGTGGTCGGTGTTCATATCGATACCGAAACGCATACGCAGAACTTTCGCTTCACGCGCGGTCAGGCCAGCCAGCACGTCGTGCGTTGCCGCACGCAGGCTTTCGGTGGTCGCAGAATCCAGCGGCAGCTCGAGGGTGGTATCCTCGATGAAATCCCCCAGATGCGAATCTTCATCATCACCGATCGGCGTTTCCATGGAGATTGGCTCTTTGGCGATCTTCAGCACTTTGCGGATCTTGTCTTCCGGCATCAGCATACGTTCAGCCAGTTCTTCCGGCGTCGGTTCACGGCCCATCTCTTGCAGCATCTGGCGAGAAATACGGTTGAGTTTGTTGATAGTCTCAATCATATGCACCGGAATACGGATGGTGCGCGCCTGATCCGCGATAGAACGGGTGATCGCCTGACGGATCCACCAGGTTGCGTAGGTGGAGAACTTGTAACCACGGCGGTATTCGAATTTATCAACCGCTTTCATCAGACCGATGTTGCCTTCCTGAATCAGGTCAAGGAACTGCAAGCCACGGTTGGTGTATTTCTTGGCGATAGAAATAACCAGACGTAAGTTCGCTTCAACCATCTCTTTCTTCGCACGGCGGGCTTTCGCTTCACCGATGGACATACGACGGTTGATATCTTTAACCTGCTCGATGGTCAGGCCGGTTTCTTCTTCAATCTGCTGCAGTTTCTGCAGGGCGCGATGCACTTCTTCAGAGACATCGTGCAGTTTTTCCGACCACGGCTTGTTCATCGCAATTGCCGCGTTGAACCAGGTATCGCTGGTTTCGTTGCCGGTAAACAGGGTAATGAAGTTTTTCTTCGGCATTTTGCACTGCTCAACGCAGAGCTTCATGATCAGACGTTCTTGCGTACGAACGCGGTCCATCATGACGCGCATGCTGTTGACCAGGTAGTCAAACTGCTTCGGCACCAGGCGGAACTGTTTGAATACTTCAGACAGTTTCAGGATCTCTTCCTGAGCGGCAGCGTGACTGCGACCTTTCGCTTTGATGGTGTCACGCGTTACAACGTACTGAGCGCGTAGTTCCGCAAATTTTTCGCGAGCCAGTTCCGGGTCGATGCTGTTGTCATCATCGGCGCTGTCGTCATCGCCATCTTCTTCGTCTTCATCTTCGTCATCGTCCAGATCTTCCTGGGAAAGCTCAGAACCGACGTGAGTGGCGGTAGGTGCCAGATCTTCTTCTGCGTTCGGGTCAACAAAGCCGGTGATCAGATCGGACAGACGCGCTTCTTCTGCTTCAACACGATCGTACTGTTCCAGCAGATAGGTGATCGCTTCCGGATATTCAGCAACGGAGCATTGAACCTGGTTGATCCCGTCTTCAATACGCTTAGCGATGTCAATTTCGCCTTCGCGGGTCAACAGTTCAACGGTGCCCATTTCACGCATGTACATGCGTACCGGGTCAGTCGTGCGCCCGATTTCAGATTCCACGCTGGAAAGCACCTGCGCGGCGGCTTCGGCAGCATCTTCGTCCGCGGTGTTTTCAGCCAGCATCAGATCATCGGCATCCGGTGCTTCTTCCATCACCTGAATGCCCATGTCGTTGATCATTTGGATGATGTCTTCGATCTGATCTGAATCGACGATATCTTCCGGCAGATGGTCATTGACCTCGGCATAGGTCAGATAGCCTTGCTCCTTACCACGGGTGACAAGAAGTTTCAGCTGTGACTGCGGGTTTTGCTCCATAAGACGGTATCCACACTTATTTCATGAGGTTGGTGTTGGGCGATTGACCCGATGTCCTTCAGCCGTTAACGCTGAAATCCAACGGTTGTTTACCGCCAACGATAATTACGAGGGCGTACTTATATATTTGCCGCTGCCTCTCAGTGCGGCTGTCGGGGGCTTCCCGATCGCTCTTCGGCACTTAAGCCGTTAAATCACTTTTTCGCCAGCTCCTGGTTTAATGTCCAGAGCTCCAGGCGTTCTTCGTTGCTTAAACCATGCGTGCGCTCACGAGCGATTAACTCTTCCTGGCGCAGTTCAAGCAGCGAATCAAACATATGGTTGAGTGAGTCGGTGAAGGTTTGCTCAGCAATATTCTTATCTGCTATATCGTCCCACATCGACAGTTTTTCAAGGGTGGCAGCATTATTTGTACCACGATAGTGCTCTAAAAGTTGCCCGGTGGTCAGACCTGGCTGGGAGAGACAAGTGTTGACCAGTTCTCTGAATAAGCCAAGTCCAGGGAGCTTATTTTCATCCAGATTCTCAAGCGGCGGGACCAACGTCGCTAATTCTGGATTTTGCACCAGCAACCCTATAAGTATACGCATGGTCGTGCGTTTTAGCTGCGGAACAGGGCGAGAAACGCCGCTCTCTGCCGCTTTTGGCATTAATCGTTCAAGCTGGCTGTCATCAAGTATGCCTAATTTGTTGCCTAATTCCTGACGAAGATATATTCGCAGCGTTTCGCCCGGCACTTGCGATATCAATGGCAGTGCCAGCGTACTCAAACGTGCGCGCCCGTCAGGGGTACTCAGATCAACTTGCGGCATCAGGCTGTTAAACAGAAATGCGGAGAGTGGCATCGCCTGCTCCATCCGCGCTTCAAACGCTTCTTTACCTTCTTTTCGTACCAGCGTGTCAGGGTCTTCGCCATCCGGCAAAAACATAAAGCGTAGCTGACGGCCGTCTGTCATGTAAGGCAGCGCCGTTTCCAGCGCTCGCCATGCGGCATCACGGCCTGCACGGTCGCCGTCATAACAGCAAATGACATTGTTGGTCGCGCGGAACAACAGTTGTATGTGATCGGCGGTGGTTGACGTACCTAACGACGCAACGGCGTAATTAATGCCGTATTGCGCCAGCGCCACCACGTCCATATAGCCTTCGACCACAAGCAGACGATTGGGTTCAGCGTTATCCTGCTGCGCTTCATAAAGACCGTAAAGCTGGCGGCCTTTATGGAAAATGTCTGTTTCCGGCGAGTTCAGGTATTTGGGGGTATCGTTGCCCAGCACGCGCCCGCCAAAACCAATCACCCGACCGCGTTTATCGCGAATGGGGAACATCACCGCTCGCGGAAACGATCGTAACTGCGTCCCTGATCGTTAGTGACCAACATCCCCGCATCAATCAATGACTGGCGATTTTCTGGATTGCCGCCAAACCGCTTCAGGACGTTGTCCCAGCCGGGGGGCGCAAAACCAATCGCAAAGCGAGCGATAACCTCGTGGCTTAATCCGCGTTTTTCCAGATACTGGCGCGCAGACGTGGCAACAGGTTGTTGTAAAGATTGTTGGTAAAACGTATTCAGACCGTCCATCAACTGATAAAGCGTTTGCCTCTGATGGCGCTCGATCTGGCTGGGGCCGCTGCCTGCTTCAAATGGCACTTCAAGATTGTGCATTGCTGCCAGCTCTTCGACCGTTTCGACGAACTCAAGCTTGTCGTAGTTCATCAGGAAGTCGATCGCGTTGCCGTGCGCGCCACATCCAAAGCAGTGGTAAAACTGTTTCTCACCGTTAACGGTGAATGACGGGGTTTTCTCGTTGTGGAATGGACAACACGCGTGGAAATTCTTGCCCTGCTTTTTCAGCTTCACACGGGCATCGATCAGATCGACGATGTCAGTGCGTGCCAGTAGATCATTAATGAATACGCGTGGGATTCGTCCAGCCATAGGCCCCGATTTTTAGCAATTCATAAACGAAAATAAGCCGCGCATTCCTTTCGGAAGCACGGCCTTACAACTACAACTCGGTCTGATCGGAGAGCAACGCTCTCGGGGAATTAGTACAGACGAGTGCGGCGTGCGTTTTCGCGAGCCAGTTTCTTCGCGTGACGTTTCACTGCAGAAGCTTTAGCGCGCTTACGTTCGGTAGTCGGTTTTTCATAGAACTCACGACGACGAACTTCCGCCAGAACACCTGCTTTTTCGCAGGAACGCTTGAAGCGACGCAGAGCTACGTCGAACGGCTCGTTTTCACGTACTTTAATTACCGGCATGTGCCTCTCACCTTTGATTAATTCGGTTTGCCGCTGGCATCAACGCCAGCTTATTTCAAAATGGTGCGGAATTTTACTGCAATTGCTGCTGCTTTGTAAAGCACCGCGGCCTTTTTGAAAGGGACTTTTATAAGGGTGAGGAGTATACACGAGGCTTTCTCCAGGGGCGAACAAAGTTTTACATCAACCCGCATTGGTCCTACACTGCGCGGTAATAAAGCGAGGTAAAACAAGTCATGCGTGTACTGGGTATTGAAACTTCCTGCGATGAAACCGGCATCGCCATTTACGACGATGAAAAAGGTTTGTTAGCCAACCAATTGTATAGTCAGGTGAAATTGCACGCTGACTACGGCGGCGTCGTGCCTGAACTGGCCTCCCGCGATCACGTGCGCAAAACCGTACCGTTGATCCAGGCGGCGCTAAAGGAGTCTGGCTTAACGGCAAAAGACATTGATGCTGTGGCCTATACCGCAGGCCCTGGATTAGTCGGCGCACTGCTGGTTGGCGCAACCGTGGGGCGTTCTCTGGCGTTTGCCTGGAACGTTCCGGCAATCCCGGTACACCATATGGAAGGGCATCTGTTAGCGCCGATGCTGGAAGATAACCCGCCGGAATTTCCGTTTGTCGCGCTGCTGGTGTCCGGCGGTCATACGCAGTTAATCAGCGTGACTGGCATTGGTCAGTACGAGCTGCTCGGCGAGTCTATCGATGATGCCGCCGGTGAAGCGTTTGATAAAACCGCGAAGCTGCTGGGGCTGGATTATCCTGGCGGACCGTTACTGTCGAAAATGGCGGCTCAGGGTACTGCCGGGCGCTTTGTTTTCCCGCGTCCGATGACCGACCGTCCGGGGCTGGATTTCAGCTTTTCTGGTCTGAAAACCTTTGCGGCGAACACGATTCGTGACAACGGCACCGACGACCAGACGCGTGCTGATATCGCCCGCGCCTTTGAAGATGCGGTGGTCGATACGTTGATGATTAAGTGTAAGCGAGCGTTGGATCAGACGGGCTTTAAGCGACTGGTCATGGCGGGCGGCGTGAGTGCTAACCGCACGTTACGGGCGAAGCTGGCGGAAATGATGAAAAAACGCCGCGGCGAAGTGTTCTACGCGCGTCCGGAGTTTTGTACTGATAACGGCGCGATGATCGCCTATGCCGGAATGGTGCGGTTTAAAGCAGGCGCGACGGCGGATCTCGGCGTTAGCGTGCGTCCGCGCTGGCCGCTGGCGGAGTTACCGGCTGCGTAAAACTATTGGGTGCCGGAGAGCAATTTCCGGCACCGTCCTCACTTAAAGCAACACCACGGGCATCCACAGTAAGCCGGTAATCACCAGCAACACGAGGAATATCAGCCCAAAAATCGCCCCCAGTCGCCAGTAATCCGCCGTTGGCAGATAACCACTACCGTAGTAAATCGGACTGGGTCCGGTGGCGTATGGTGTAAGAATGCTCCCCAGACCAATTGCCGCGCCAACCATTAGGCAGAACACCGGCAGCGGGATTTCCGGCATCGCCAGCGCAGCGGCAATCATCATCGGTGCGAGGGCGGAGGTATACGCCGTGGCGCTGGCGAAAAAGTAGCGCAGCAGATAAAACACCACAATCAACGCCACCATCACCATCGTTGGCGAATAACCGCTTAAGCTGCCTGCTAACAGTTTGCCAAACCAGCTAATAAAACCAGTGTTGTTGAGTCCGGTAGCGAGGGTGATAAGCGAGGCCAGCCAGAAGAAAACGTTCCACGCCGCTTTATTACTGACAATGTCGTCCCAACTGATAATGTGCAGAAGCAGCATCAGTGCCACCACGCTGTAACCGACCATCGCGGCATCGATATAATCACCGCCGAAAATCCACAGCACCAGCGCGCCTACCATCAGCCCCAGCATCCGTTTTTCACGCGAACAGAGCGGGCCCATTGCCTGCAGTTCCGTCTCTGCCCAGCGCGGCACCTGATCGCCAGACTTCAGTACCGGCGGGTACAGCACATAAGCCAGCCAGGGAACCAGCAGCACCAGCAAAATACTGAGCGGCAACATCCCGAGGAACCAGTCGCCCCAACTCAGCGTGGCGTGAGATGCGCTTTTCATCAGTCCAATTAACAGCAAGTTTGGTGCCATCGCCGTCAAGAAAATGGCGCTGGTCACGCAGTCGGCAACAATCCCCATCCACATGATGTACGAGCCAATGCTGCGCGAACTGCTGTCGTTTGGTTGTGATTGATAGAGCGGTGGCAGGTTACGGATGATGGGATAGATAATCCCCGCACCACGCGCCGAGTTGGACGGTGTTACAGGTGCGAGGATCAGCTCGGAGAACATCACCGCATAGCCGAGAAACAGCGTGCGATGTCCCATCTTTTTCACCAGAATCAGCGCAATGCGGCGTCCAAGCCCGGTTTTTTCATAGCCTGTGCCAAACATAAAGGCGGCGAAAATGAGCCAGATAACCGAATTAGAAAAACCAAAAACTGCCCAGGAGAGGGATTTGGCGGTGAACTTAAAGCCTGGCTGGGCGAGCTGTTCGGGGCTGAACAGCAGCCAGGGAGAGAGTATGGCGATGATGGAGATACCCACCATCGCCACCACGGCACCCGGCACGGGTTCGAGGATCAGTCCAACGATCACGCCAGTAAAAACGGCAAAGTAGAGCCAGGTATGACTCTCCAGCCCTGCGGGAACCGGAATTAGAGCAATAATGGCGATGACCGCCAGCGGCGCAAGGTATCGCCACCATTCAGTGGAAGGTTTCATCGTGTTATGCCTGCGAAAAAGGAGAGGGGGCGAGCCTCTCCGGGAGGGTTATTTGATGTAATGGACGTGCTCGCAGATCTCTTCCACGATGGGATCGCGGCGTTCGGCGAACAGCTTTTTGTTTTCGGCTATCAGATTGTTGCCGTGGGTATCAATAGAGACAATCAGCGGGCCGAACTCTTTGCCCCGGCAGACCCACAGCGACTCCGGCATTCCGAGCTCTGTCCAGTGCACTTCTTCAATCTCTTCCACCTGGGTTGCCGCCAGCACCGCGCAGCCTGCCGGGAAAATCACATGTAGCGCCTTGAATTTCTGGCAGCCTTCTTCGGTCAGCGGCCCCATTCCGCCTTTGCCAACCACCAGTTTCACGCCGGTCTGCTCGATAAATTCACGTTCAAAACTTTCCATACGCATACTGGTTGTCGGGCCAACGGAAACCATCTCCCATTTATCGCCGTTTTTGCGCACGATGGGGCCAGCGTGGAAAATCGCTTTGCCGTTGAGATCGTAAGGGATCGGACGTTTCAGTTCGATCAAGCGGCGGTGACAAACGTCACGGCAGGTCACCAGCGTACCGGTCAGGTAGATCACATCGCCGACGCGAATATCTTGCAGATCTTCAGCTTTGATCGGGGTTGTCAGGATCTTTTTCATAACGCGCTCCGGGTGTGAGACAGATTTTCAAAGGTGAGATCGGCATGAACCAGCAGTGTGCCGCGACGATGCGCCCAGCAGCCGGTAGAGACAGCAACGCCGATGGTTGACGGATGGCGGGCGGCAGATTCGATATGTACGCCCATCACTGAACTGTTGCCAGTCAGCCCTTGTGGACCAATCCCCAGACGGTTGAGTCCTTCTTCCAGGCGTAGCTCCAGTTCTGCCGCTTTTGGATTGGGATGGCGGCTGCCAATCGGGCGCAAAATGGCTTTACGCGAGAGTACGGCGGCGGTTTCCACCGAGGTGGCGATGCCCACGCCCACCAGTACCGGTGGACAGGCGTTTACGGCGAGGGTGGAGATATTTTCGAAGACGAATTTCACCACGCCTTCGTAGCCTTCTGACGGCATTAACACTTTCGAGCGGCCAGGTAGCGTGCAGCCGCCACCTGCCATGTAAACTTCGATTTCCGCATCGTCATTGTCGGGGATGATGTCCCAGGTGACCCACGGTACGCCGCTACCGGTATTTTTGCCGGTGTTTACTTCGTCAAAAATTTCTACCGCATTGTGACGTAGTGGCGCTTTGACGTTGCCTCTTCCACGGCTTGTTTGAGTATGCTTTGCAGCTCGCCAAGCAGTGGGAAGCGGGAACCGACTTTAACGAAGAACATAATCTCCCCGGTGTCCTGACAGGCAGGACGATTCAGGTCAATCGCTTTTTGCATGTTGTCGAACATCGTATGGTAGATAATTTTCCCCATCGACGACGTTTCGGCATCCTTTAGCTGTTTTAGTTTATCCACCACGTCATCAGGCATTCGGGTAGAAATCATGGCGGTAAAGTTAGCGACAATCTCTGTCAACTTATTCACTGCCTGTTGCTTATTACTTTCGCTCATCATGGCAACTCCAGTTTTTGTATTTGTCTGGAAAAATTCACCGCCATAAACTACCACTAAAAATGTGGTTTTATATTTTTTGCCACCGTGAATATGTAATTAACAGTTCGTGAATCAACGCGAAAATAAGAATGAATATTGCGCCAGAGCAGGGAATGGCAATGTTTTGCGAAATACACTGCGCTTATCACAACTGCGGATAATTAACGATGCTGAATAGCTGGCCTTTAGCCAAAGACTTGCAGGTACGGTAATGCTGCCAACTTACTGATTTAGTGTATGATGGTGATTTTAAGGTGCTTGCGTGGCTTCCATTTCCATCAGATGTCCTTCCTGCTCCGCTACTGAAGGCGTGGTGCGTAACGGCAAAAGCACTGCCGGACATCAGCGCTATCTCTGCTCTCATTGCCGTAAAACATGGCAACTACAGTTCACTTACACCGCCTCTCAGCCCGGTACGCACCAGAAA
>NZ_MIIV01000070.1:0-9561 GCF_001743015.1 Shigella sp. FC1567 | reverse complement strand
TTTTCCAGAGGCGGTCGAACTCCGCCTTCGCAAAATAAGCGGAAGCCTGGCGAAGGATATCGTTACTGCGGCGCAGTTCACGATTTTCACGTTCCAGCTCTTTCAGACGCTGACGTTCAGCGGTGGTGAGCCCGCCATCACCGCCTCCGGTATCCCGCTCATGCTGGCGTACCCAGACACGCAGAGTCTCCGGTGTACAGCCAATCTTTGGGGCAATGGAACAAATTGCCGCCCACTGTGAGTCATATTCGCCCTGACTTTCCAGAACCATACGAATCGCCCTCTGACGGACTTCGGGGGAAAAACGAGTATTTTTAGTCATCCTGTTTACCTCTTTCTCAGGGAGTTTAGTCTCCAGGATTCCCGGGGCGGTTCACATGATGAACGGCGGCAATATTCTGACGCTCCAGAAAATTCTGGGGCACGCAAAGATTCAGACAACGATGATTTATGCCCATCTTGCGCCGGATTACCTGCAGGATGCGGTGAGGTTTAATCCACTAGGAGGTGCTTAAGAGTGAAGTTTCATTTAGATGAACTTAAAAGAATGGCAACGCTCGATAATTTTGCGCGTTTTCTCAATGAGTCGTCTACGAATGAAAAATGTTTGTCGTGTGGCGATACGGATATGTACATGTATTTGACGAATATTGTTGAGGTGGGGCCTGAGCCGAAAACTGCTGAGGAGTGTGATTTAGGCACTTTTGTTATGCTTGATTACATCGGTCCATTTACTGGGTATCCGGGATATGAGGGACATGATCGGGAAAATATCCATAACTATGAATTCCGACTTACCTGTAACAGATGTGGGTTTGTTCATCGTTACTCGGCCCGGGCCTTTATGAACTGGGTAGGCAAGCAGGGTGATGAGAAGTGATGGCAGAGAATGTTGCACATATTTCGCGGTTCAGAAAAAAGAAAGAGAATGCCTATAATGTATCCAACAACCAAGTAACAGGAAGTGGTAATGATGGAGGTGATGGCATGAATGACGACCTTGAACGGCGGGTCAGTTGCCTGGAAAGTGATGTGACTGAAATCAAAAACAACCTGATTACTCTCACCACAAGAAGCGAATCCTTTGCTACCAAATCTGATGTACTGGAGATTCGCGAAGGGTTGAGGCTTGAGATGGCAGAATCGCGCCAATCCCTGAAGTCTGAGATGGCTGATTTACGCCAGTCTCTGAAAGTTGAGATGGCTGAGCATCGTACTGAACTTCAGAAATCATTTGCAAATCAGACTTGGTTACTCACAGGTATTGTCCTGTCTGCGATGGCCGTGCTTGTGGCTGTGGTTACTGTTATTAAGTAAATTTATGGCGGCGATATGATCCACAAAGTGACCACATCCCTGTTATTTGTTGTGGTTGGCTGTGTTTTTGTGTGTCTGTAAGTCTTTGATAATTATCTAACTTGTTGATTTTTACTTGTGTTTATGGCCGCTCTGCGGCCTTTTTTTCTTTTCACTGTCGAAGAGTCACCGTAAAATCAACGCCATGACACTTCAGCAGAACGGATACCATGCTGACACTTGCCCGCCAACAACAGCGACAAAATATTCGCTGGTTATTATGCCTGTCAGTTTTGATGCTGCTGGCGCTTCTTTTAAGCCTTTGCGCCGGTGAACAATGGATCTCGCTAGGTGACTGGTTTACTCCTCGTGGCGAACTGTTCGTCTGGCAAATTCGCCTGCCACGTACGCTGGCTGTATTGTTGGTTGGTGCGGCGCTGGCTATATCCGGCGCTGTAATGCAGGCGTTGTTTGAAAATCCTCTGGCAGAACCTGGACTACTTGGCGTCTCTAACGGCGCAGGCGTGGGGCTTATCGCCGCGGTATTGCTTGGGCAAGGGCAACTCCCCAACTGGGCGCTAGGGCTGTGTGCGATTGCTGGCGCGCTTATCATTACTTTAATACTCTTACGTTTCGCCCGTCGTCATCTTTCGACCAGTCGGTTATTGCTGGCTGGCGTTGCATTAGGGATTATCTGTAGCGCACTAATGACGTGGGCTATCTACTTTTCCACCTCTGTTGATTTACGTCAGCTGATGTACTGGATGATGGGCGGTTTTGGCGGCGTAGACTGGCGGCAAAGCTGGCTGATGCTGGCATTGATCCCCGTGTTGTTGTGGATCTGTTGTCAGTCCAGGCCGATGAATATGTTAGCACTTGGCGAGATCTCGGCGCGGCAACTGGGTTTACCCCTGTGGTTCTGGCGCAATGTGCTGGTGGCCGCGACCGGCTGGATGGTTGGCGTCAGTGTGGCGCTGGCGGGTGCTATCGGCTTTATTGGTCTGGTGATCCCACATATTCTTCGGTTGTGTGGTTTAACCGATCATCGCGTATTACTTCCCGGCTGCGCGCTGGCAGGGGCGAGCGCATTGCTGCTGGCCGATATTGTAGCGCGCCTGGCATTAGCTGCCGCAGAGCTGCTTATTGGCGTGGTCACCGCAACGTTGGGTGCGCCGGTGTTTATCTGGTTATTGTTAAAAGCAAGACGTTAGCCGCAAAAAGACGGTCTATGATTAAAAGCTAAGATTTTTACTGACCACACCCAGGAGAAACGATGCAAGATTCCATTCTGACGACCGTAGTGAAAGATATCGACGGTGAAGTGACCACGCTGGAGAAGTACGCCGGTAATGTGCTGTTGATTGTCAATGTCGCCTCAAAGTGTGGCTTAACGCCGCAATATGAGCAGTTGGAGAATATTCAGAAAGCCTGGGCCGATCGAGGTTTTGTGGTGCTGGGATTCCCGTGCAACCAGTTTCTGGAACAAGAACCGGGCAGCGATGAAGAGATTAAAACTTACTGTACCACCACATGGGGGGTGACGTTCCCGATGTTCAGTAAGATTGAAGTTAACGGCGAAGGACGCCATCCGCTGTATCAAAAATTGATTGCCGCAGCGCCGACCGCAGTCGCGCCGGAAGAGAGCGGATTCTATGCCCGTATGGTCAGCAAAGGTCGTGCACCGCTGTACCCTGATGATATTTTATGGAATTTTGAGAAATTTTTAGTTGGCAGGGACGGATTGGTCATCCAGCGTTTTTCCCCGGATATGACGCCGGAAGACCCCATTGTGATGGAAAGCATTAAACTGGCGTTGGCAAAATAATGTCTATTGTGATGCAGTTACAGGATGTTGCGGAATCTACCCGCCTAGGGCCACTTTCTGGCGAGGTTCGGGCTGGGGAGATCCTGCACCTGGTGGGGCCGAATGGCGCGGGTAAGAGTACCTTGCTTGCACGAATGGCCGGAATGACCAGCGGTAAGGGAAGAATTCAGTTCGCGGGGCAACCCCTGGAAGCATGGTCCGCAACAAAACTCGCGCTGCATCGCGCCTATCTTTCACAACAGCAGACGCCGCCGTTTGCAATGCCGGTCTGGCACTACCTGACACTGCATCAGCACGATAAAACGCGTACCGAACTACTGAATGATGTCGCAGGGGCGCTGGCTCTTGATGACAAACTCGGTCGTAGCACCAATCAACTTTCCGGCGGTGAATGGCAACGCGTAGGTCTTGCTGCGGTGGTGTTGCAAATCACACCACAAGCCAATCCCGCAGGCCAATTGCTGCTTCTTGATGAGCCGATGAACAGTCTTGATGTTGCGCAACAAAGTGCGTTAGACAAAATTCTGAGCGCGCTGTGTCAGCAAGGACTGGCGATTGTGATGAGCAGTCACGATCTCAACCACACGTTGCGTCATGCGCATCGGGCGTGGTTGCTAAAAGGTGGAAAAATGCTGGCCAGTGGACGCAGAGAAGAGGTGCTCACGCCGCCAAATCTGGCGCAGGCCTATGGGATGAATTTTCGCCGTCTGGATATCGAAGGTCACAGAATGCTGATTTTGACCATCTGATTTCATTAGTATCTTGAAAATCGGGTAATTACGACGCTAAATTAATGCAAGAATAAAAAACAGAGGAACCGTACGGAATGCGTTTCTGCCTTATTTTGATCACAGCACTGTTTCTGGCCGGGTGTAGCCACCATAAAGCACCGCCGCCAAATGCCAGACTTTCTGATTCGATTACCGTTATTGCCGGTTTGAACGACCAGCTACAAAGCTGGCATGGCACGCCGTATCGTTATGGTGGCATGACGCGGCGCGGTGTGGACTGTTCGGGATTTGTGGTTGTGACGATGCGCGATCGTTTCGATTTGCAGCTGCCCCGTGAAACCAAACAACAAGCCTCTATTGGCACGCAAATTGATAAAGACAAGTTGCTGCCAGGTGACCTGGTCTTTTTCAAAACGGGGTCCGGACAAAATGGTTTGCATGTAGGTATTTACGATACCAACAACCAATTTATCCACGCCTCTACCAGCAAGGGAGTGATGCGTTCCTCACTTGATAATGTCTATTGGCAGAAAAATTTCTGGCAGGCGAGACGAATCTAGTATGTCGAAAAATGGACGGCGATGATACATCGCCGTCCATTTACTCCTGAATACAGTAGTATTTTGCAGACAAAAATTCCGTAAATGGATTATTCGTTTATAATCAGGATAATCTAAAAAAAGACCCCTGAAAAAGTGGTTAACATGGAACAAATGAAAGTTACTCCTTCTGTAATTGTTATGTCTTATGGCCTCATCCCTTTTAGCCGGATACTGAAAAACATCCTTCGAGAGGGACGGTTACCATGAAGATTTTTTTGGAGAATCTTTATCATTCTGATTGCTATTTCCTGCCGATAAGAGATAACCAGCAAGTCCTTGTCGGCGTTGAGTTAATTACCCATTTCTCCAGTGAAGATGGCACGGTGCGTATCCCGACGAGTCGGGTTATAGCGCAACTTACCGAGGAGCAACATTGGCAATTATTTTCAGAGCAGTTGGAATTACTAAAATCATGCCAACATTTTTTTATTCAACATAAACTCTTTGCCTGGCTTAATTTAACGCCACAAGTGGCTACATTATTATTAGAGAGGGATAATTACGCAGGCGAACTATTAAAATATCCGTTTATTGAACTGTTGATTAATGAGAATTACCCGCATCTCAATGAAGGAAAAGATAATCGCGGTCTTTTATCCTTATCGCAAGTGTATCCCCTTGTGTTAGGTAATTTGGGAGCAGGCAATAGCACAATGAAAGCGGTTTTTGATGGTCTTTTCACCCGCGTCATGCTGGATAAAAGTTTTATTCAGCAACAAATCACGCACCGCTCCTTCGAACCGTTTATTCGTGCGATCCAGGCGCAAATTTCCCCTTGTTGCAATTGCATCATTGCGGGAGGCATTGATACGGCAGAAATATTGGCACAGATTACCCCCTTCGATTTCCATGCTCTCCAGGGATGCCTGTGGCCTGCCGTTCCCATAAATCAGATAACGACGTTGGTTCAGCGATAACCCTTCTGTTTGCTGGTGTTTAAGACGAGAGTAACCGTCTACACTATCAAACAGGAGGATCTATGACCCTGTCTTTTGTTACCCGCTGGCGCGATGAATTGCCAGAAACCTATACAGCACTTTCCCCTACGCCTTTAAATAATGCCCGGCTGATTTGGCATAATATCGAACTGGCTAACACGCTGAGTATTCCATCGTCGCTGTTTAAAAATGGCGCAGGTGTCTGGGGCGGCGAAGCCCTACTGCCTGGTATGTCACCACTGGCGCAGGTTTACAGTGGTCATCAGTTCGGCGTCTGGGCGGGCCAACTGGGTGATGGGCGCGGCATTTTACTCGGCGAACAACTGCTTGCTGATGGCACTACAATGGACTGGCATCTGAAAGGTGCTGGCCTGACGCCTTATTCGCGAATGGGTGATGGACGGGCGGTTTTACGTTCGACGATACGAGAAAGTCTCGCCAGTGAGGCGATGCATTATCTGGGCATTCCGACGACCCGCGCGTTAAGTATCGTCACCAGCGATTCGCCAGTGTATCGGGAAACGGCGGAGCCAGGCGCGATGCTGATGCGTGTGGCACCAAGTCATCTGCGCTTTGGTCATTTCGAACATTTTTACTACCGCCGCGAGTCGGAAAAGGTTCGTCAGTTAGCTGACTTTGCTATTCGTCATTACTGGTCACATCTTGAAGATGATGAGGACAAATACCGTCTCTGGTTTAGCGATGTTGTCGCACGTACCGCGTCGTTAATTGCCCAATGGCAGACGGTCGGCTTTGCACATGGGGTGATGAATACCGACAACATGTCGCTGCTGGGACTGACGCTTGATTACGGGCCGTTTGGTTTTCTTGATGATTACGAACCCGGTTTTATTTGTAATCACTCGGATCATCAAGGGCGTTATAGCTTTGATAATCAACCTGCTGTCGCGTTGTGGAATTTACAGCGTCTGGCGCAGACATTGTCACCATTTGTTGCCGTAGATGCCCTGAATGAGGCCCTGGACAGCTATCAGCAGGTTTTGTTGACGCATTATGGACAACGGATGCGGCAGAAACTGGGCTTCATGACGGAGCAAAAAGAGGATAACGCGCTACTGAATGAATTATTCAGTCTGATGGCGCGAGAGCGCAGCGATTATACCCGCACATTCCGCATGCTGAGTCTGACCGAGCAGCACAGCGCGGCGTCACCGCTACGTGATGAGTTTATTGATCGTGCGGCATTTGATGACTGGTTTGCCCGTTATCGGGGGCGTTTGCAACAAGACGAGGTTAGCGATAGTGAGCGTCAGCAACTGATACAAAGCGTTAACCCAGCTCTGGTATTGCGCAACTGGTTGGCGCAACGGGCGATTGAAGCGGCAGAAAAGGGTGATATGATGGAATTGCACCGCCTGCATGAGGCGTTGCGAAATCCTTTCAGCGACAGAGATGATGACTATGTCAGTCGTCCACCTGACTGGGGTAAACGGCTGGAAGTCAGCTGCTCGAGTTAAAGGCTACTTAGTTAACAGCAGCTTGCCAGCCTGAGTTTTACGGAGCAGATATTCTTGCCCGTCATGATCGATAATCAGTTTGCCATCCGGACCTAACAGTGTCTGGCTGGTAATTCGCCGGATGGGCTGCGGGGAAGCGGTCTTGTGATTGGCATCCGTTTCAGGCGTGAGTTTTCTGCTATCCGTATAACGCATAAAAATTAATAATAATTGATATAACAATGATTCTTATTATCAATATTATGGCAGGCCAGAGCAAGCAGTAATGTGTTGAGAAGACAACAAGTTGCGCAGAAATGCCCATCCCATCAGGAATGGGCACGCATTCAGAAGCGGGTATCTACCGCAGAGGCGAGTTTTTCGACCAGGCGTTCGGTATCTTCCCAGCCCAGACACGGGTCGGTAATGGATTGACCGTAAGTGAGCGGCTGACCGCCGACGATTTTTTGCGTTCCTTCGCGCAGGAAACTTTCCGCCATAATTCCAGCAATCGCCGTAGAGCCATTGCGGATTTGCTGACAAATATCCTCACAAACTTCTAACTGGCGACGGTGCTGCTTCTGGCAGTTACCGTGGCTGAAATCCACCACCAGATGTTCAGGTAAATCAAACTCGTGCAGCGTATCGCAGGCTGCGGCGATATCATCGGCATGATAATTCGGTTTTTTGCCGCCACGCATAATAATGTGGCCATACGGGTTGCCGCTGGTCTGATAGATGGTCATCTGACCATTTTTGTCTGGCGAGAGGAACATATGGCTGGCGCGGGCTGCGCGGATAGCATCCACGGCAATCCGCGTGTTGCCATCGGTACCATTTTTAAAACCTACCGGACAGGAGAGTGCTGAAGCCATTTCGCGGTGGATCTGACTTTCGGTAGTACGAGCGCCAATCGCGCCCCAACTGATTAAATCAGCAATAAACTGACCGGTCACCATATCGAGAAACTCAGTCGCGGTAGGGACACCCAGCTCATTTACCTGTAAAAGTAATTTGCGCGCCAGCTCCAGACCGTGATTTACCCGATAGCTGCCGTTTAAATCCGGATCGGAGATTAGCCCTTTCCAGCCGACAACAGTTCGTGGTTTTTCAAAATAGGTGCGCATTACGATTTCCAGCCGTGACTGGTACTGGTTGCGCAGCGACTGCAGACGGGTGGCGTACTCCATTGCAGCGGTGAGATCGTGGATCGAGCAGGGGCCAATAATGACCAACAGTCGCTTATCTTCACCATTCAGTATTTTTTCAATTCTGCGGCGGGAGTCGGTGACATGGGTGGCGACGCCAGGCGTTACGGGATACCGTAGCGCGAGTTCGGCGGGCGTTACCAGGCTCTCAATACGCGCAGTACGGAGTTCGTCAGTTCTGTTCATTACAAGTCTCAGAAATTTGTTGCTTCTACGGCAGGACTACCGGGAAGTGATGCGCATCACGATAAACCAATCGCAGCTGATTTCAAGTGCGAGGTGTGTCACACCTCGCCGGGTGGTTAGCATGATAACAAAAAACAAACCAGCGCACTAGTTCTCTAGTACATTCGGCGACTAAGGCCCATGATATCGAGGATCTTGGTGGCAATCTCTTCTACCGAATAATTGGTACTGTTAATCCACGGGATCTGATTTTTACGGTACAAGGCTTCCACTTCCGCGACTTCCATTCTGCACTGACGAAGCGAGGCATAGCGACTGTTCTCCCGACGTTCCTCGCGAATCGCCGCCAGACGTTCCGGGTCGATAGTCAGGCCGAACAATTTATGCTGAAGCGGTTTGAGCGACGCGGGTAGCACCAGATTATCCATATCGTCGGCAATAAAGGGGTAGTTTGCCGTGCGGATACCAAATTGCATTGCCAGATACAGACTGGTGGGGGTTTTACCACAGCGAGAAACACCGAGCAGGATCACCTGAGCCTGATCCAGATTGCGCAACGAAATGCCGTCATCGTGGGCAAGGGTGTAATCAATCGCCGCAATGCGCGCATCATATTTATTGAGATTATTAGGGTTAAGGCCATGGGTACGATGAGCAATCGGCGTTGGATCCAGTTTCATCTCTTGTTGTAGCGGGGCAACCAGCGCCTGAACGATATCCTGGCAAAAGCCTTCACTTTGCAAGATGATGGCGCGAATCTCCGGCAACACGATGGAGTAGAAGACCAGCGGGCGCACACCTGTCTGGTGATAAATTGCGTCAATCTGATCCTTCACTGCCCGTGCACGGCTCTCATTTTCGACAAACGGCAGCGTAATGCTGCTGATAGTGACGGGAAATTGTGACATTACTGCGTGTCCTAATACCTCCGCAGTTATTGCCGTACCATCAGAAATATAAAAAACGTGGCGATCAACAGCATTATCCATTTTGTTCTTCCCGTGATGCAGACATAATTCTATGAAAGCATAAATTAAAAACGCACAGAAGCGTAGGAGGTAATGTCTGGTTTATAAAATGAACCTTCAATTTTATTTTTTATGAAAACAGCATTTCATTTTTATGGTTTCGTTTATACCGATGGTTTATGTGGAAATTGTCGAATAGAGCAGGTTTGCGCAACGCTGGTAGACTGGCCCCCTGAATCTCCAGACAACCAGTATCACTTAAATAAGTGATAGTCTTAATACTAGTTTTTAGACTAGTCATTGGAGTACAGATGATTGATGTCTTAGGGCCGGAGAAACGCAGACGGCGT
>NZ_MIIV01000069.1:0-9944 GCF_001743015.1 Shigella sp. FC1567 | reverse complement strand
AGTTCTTTAATCTGCTTCATGGCGGCAGCAAGTTCAGAGGCAGGAACAACCTGTTCTCCGGCGGCCACAGCAGTAAGACTTCCTTCCTGGTATTGCTTACGCCAGAGAAATAACTGGCTGGCTGCTACACCATGTTGCCGGGCAACGAGGGAGACCGTCATCCCCGGTTCAAAGCTCTGCTGAACAATTGCGATCTTTTCCTGTGTGGTACGCCGTCTGCGTTTCTCCGGCCCTAAGACATCAATCATCTGTACTCCAATGACTAGTCTAAAAACTAGTATTAAGACTATCACTTATTTAAGTGATACTGGTTGTCTGGAGATTCAGGGGGCCAGTCTACGTTATGCATCGACAATCCTTTTTCCTTGTGCCCCTTATTTGTCTTTCTTCCGCTCTCTGGGCGGCTCCTGCAACGGTAAATGTCGAAGTACTGCAAGACAAACTCGACCATCCCTGGGCACTGGCCTTTTTACCCGATAATCACGGTATGTTAATCACTCTGCGCGGCGGCGAGTTGCGTCACTGGCAAGCAGGAAAAGGATTATCTGCGCCGCTTTCCGGAGTTCCGGACGTTTGGGCGCACGGGCAGGGCGGCCTGCTGGACGTGGTTTTAGCGCCTGATTTTGCTCAGTCTCGCCGCATCTGGTTAAGTTATTCCGAAGTTGGCGATGATGGCAAAGCCGGAACTGCTGTGGGTTATGGCCGCTTAAGTGATGATCTCTCAAAAGTGACCGACTTCCGCACCGTCTTCCGCCAGATGCCAAAACTGTCTACCGGCAACCATTTTGGCGGGCGGCTGGTATTCGACGGTAAAGGTTATCTTTTTATTGCTCTGGGCGAAAACAATCAGCGCCCGACGGCGCAGGATCTGGATAAATTACAGGGCAAACTGGTGCGTCTGACCGATCAGGGCGAAATCCCGGATGATAATCCTTTTATAAAGGAATCCGGTGCGCGCGCCGAGATCTGGTCTTATGGCATTCGTAATCCGCAAGGAATGGCGATGAATCCGTGGAGTAATGCACTGTGGCTGAATGAACATGGCCCGCGCGGTGGTGATGAAATTAATATCCCGCAAAAAGGCAAAAACTACGGCTGGCCGCTGGCAACCTGGGGAATCAACTATTCAGGCTTTAAGATACCGGAAGCGAAAGGGGAGATCGTCGCCGGGACCGAGCAACCTGTTTTTTACTGGAAAGATTCGCCCGCTGTGAGCGGCATGGCCTTCTATAACAGCGATAAATTCCCCCAGTGGCAGCAAAAATTATTTATTGGCGCGCTGAAAGATAAAGATGTCATTGTGATGAGCGTCAACGGCGACAAAGTGACAGAAGATGGCCGTATTTTAACGGACAGAGGGCAGCGAATTCGTGATGTTCGCACTGGACCCGACGGTTATTTATACGTTCTCACCGACGAGTCCAGTGGGGAATTACTTAAAGTTAGCCCACGCAATTAGCTAACGGGAATCATCACCACTTTGCGCACTGCGGGGCGTTCAGTGAGTTGCTGATACCAGCGTTGCAGATTTGGACGCGGTGTCCAGGTCAGGCCAACGTTAAACAAATTGTAGATGAACGGTGCGATAGCGATATCGCCCACACCAAACTCGTCGCCAGAGAACCATTTTACTTTTGCCAGTTCCGCATCGAGCAGGGCAAACAGGGCGTCGCACTCTTTGCAACTGGCATCAATGGCGGCCTGATCGCGCTCTTCCGGTGGTGTTCTGACTAATCCCATCAGGATCCCTCGATGGGCATTACTGAGCGTCTGGTTTGCCCAGTCCATCCATTTTTCCGCTTCCGCACGACGTGCCGGTGAGTCGATCCACAGGCGTTTTTGCCCGTACTGTGCCGCCAGATAGCGGACAATGGCGTTTGATTCCCAAAGAATGAGATCACTTTCGTCGTCACGCAACAACGGCACCAGCCCGTTAGGGTTCATCGCCAGAAAATCAGCATCGTGATTTATCCCAAACTCACGGCCCGCGAGAATTTGCTCATAAGGTAGTTCCAGTTCTTCGAGCGTCAGCAATACTTTTTTACGTTGGTTGAATTATTCCGACCCCACAGCGTAATCATACTCACCCCTTTTCCGACAGGCAGCCACAGGCTGAACAGGACTCCGATGGTGAAGTAAAGTTAACTTTTAAGCAACAGCTGGCAAAAAAATGACACCAGAAGCAGCGAAGCGGCAGGATATTGCATAAACTTTAAAAACTTTACCAACTTACGGTTTCTTTAAGTTTGTGTGTGCGTTATTAATCACCGAACTTATCATACGGCGATATAACGTATTTTTTTTGAATGGATACTCGGGTGGCATTTATGACGCAATACTCCTCTCTCCTTCGTGGTCTTGCAGCGGGTTCTGCATTTTTATTCCTTTTTGCCCCAACGGCATTCGCGGCCGAACAAACCGTTGAAGCGCCGAGCGTGGATGCGCGTGCATGGATTTTAATGGATTACGCCAGCGGTAAAGTGCTGGCAGAAGGCAATGCGGATGAGAAACTGGATCCCGCGAGCCTGACTAAAATCATGACCAGCTATGTGGTTGGGCAGGCGCTTAAGGCCGATAAGATTAAACTCACCGATATGGTGACGGTCGGTAAAGATGCCTGGGCGACGGGAAATCCGGCACTGCGTGGTTCATCGGTAATGTTCCTCAAACCGGGCGATCAGGTTTCGGTGGCAGACTTGAACAAAGATGTGATTATCCAGTCCGGTAATGACGCCTGTATTGCGCTGGCCGATTACGTTGCCGGGAGCCAGGAGTCATTTATTGGTCTGATGAATGGTTATGCCAAAAAACTGGGTCTGACCAACACTACCTTCCAGACGGTGCACGGCCTGGATGCGCCGGGGCAGTTCAGTACCGCGCGCGATATGGCATTGCTGGGTAAAGCATTGATCCACGATGTGCCGGAAGAGTACGCCATTCATAAAGAGAAAGAGTTCACCTTCAACAAAATTCGTCAGCCTAACCGTAACCGTCTGCTGTGGAGCAGCAATCTGAATGTTGATGGCATGAAGACAGGAACCACGGCAGGCGCGGGATATAATCTGGTTGCTTCGGCTACCCAGGGCGATATGCGTTTAATCTCCGTAGTGTTGGGGGCGAAAACTGACCGATGAGTCTGAGAAATTATTGACCTGGGGTTTCCGCTTCTTTGAAACCGTGACGCCAATTAAACCTGATGCCACCTTTGTGACTCAGCGCGTCTGGTTTGGTGATAAGAGCGAAGTGAATCTCGGGGCAGGCGAAGCGGGCTCAGTGACCATACCGCGTGGGCAGCTGAAAAACCTGAAGGCGAGCTACACGTTAACGGAACCGCAGCTTACCGCACCGCTGAAAAAAGGTCAGGTTGTCGGGACCATTGATTTCCAGCTTAACGGTAAATCCATTGAGCAGCGTCCGCTGATCGTGATGGAAAATGTGGAAGAGGGCGGATTCTTTGGTAGGATGTGGGATTTCGTGATGATGAAATTCCATCAGTGGTTCGGCAGCTGGTTCTCTTAATCTTCTGATAACCGGATGGCGCGAAACGTCATCCGGTTATACGTCATTAATACATCAACTTAATACGGTGCGTCTGCGCGTACTTCACATACTCATCTTCCGGGCAACAATCACTCACCACAATATCAAAGCGTTTCAGGTCACCCATGCGCGCCGGACGGACCTTGCCAAATTTACTGTGGTCGACAACCAGCACATGCTTTTGCGCCATCGACATGGCCCAGTGTTTTACCGGCAACTCTTCAAGATTAAAACAGGTAGCGCCTTTACTGACATGCACGCCCGCCGCGGAATAAAAAGCGATATCCGGGCAAAAATTATTCAACGTTTGCTGAAAATCGATGGGTTTGAAAATGGCGTTGCTGGCGTGAAATTCACCACCGCACAGAAATGCGCGGCAATGGGGTTTCTCTTTCAGCGCCAGAAAGGTATTTAGCGAATAACAAACGGCGGTAAAAGGGATTTCATTATCAATCGCTTCAATAATCCACGGCGTGGTGGTGCCACAGTCAAAAAAGAGGGTCTGATCGGGTTCTACCAGTGTCGCAGCCAGTTTTGCCGCCCGGCGTTTTTCTTCCACCAGGCGGGATTTTTGATCGCTTAACAGGTAATGGCTGGCACTATGCGGTTCCAGAACAATATAGCCGCCGAGCAAAACGACGGGCGCACTGTGGTTGTTCAGATCGCGACGAATCGTCATCTCCGAAACCCCAAGCAGGGCGGCGGCGTCTTTAAGATGTAACTTATCGCTGCGTTTTAATTCTTGCAGCAGCTGCCCGATACGCTCTTCGCGACGTGTTTCCATAATCCCTCTGAATAGTTATTGAAGCGAGCCGCTCAATACTACACTTTTTAGCAGAGATCAGTCACGCACCCAGCCTTTGCGGATCGGTAATGCAAAACAGAAGCGATACCACGATTGCAGACGTTGATAGAGTTTATGCCCCATCGCTTGCCAGATAATCTGGGCACTAAGGCAGCCAATCATACCTGCCAGCAATCCACCGAGCATATCCAGCGGCCAGTGGACGCCAAGATAAACGCGCGACCAGGCAATGACGACGGCCAGCACCATTAAAAGTGAGCCGGACCACAGGCGATGCCAGCATAAAAATGCCAGTGCAAAGGTGAAAATCACCGTACCGTGGTCGCTTGGGAATGAGTCATCCGCCGCATGATGCAGGAAGTTATAGCCGATATTTTCGACAAAGGGTCGGTCGTGCGGAAAAAGATGTCCCATCGTCCAGGACACAAACAGGCTGACCGCCAGCGCGATAGCGATTTTTATCACCAGTTGCCGTTGTGCTGTAAGCCCCCACAACCAAAGCACCGCGGCCAGCAGCGGCACCACGGTAATCAAATCTTTAGCAATAAAAATCGCCAACGAGATCATCCACGGAGCCGAGTCTGGCGTCGCGTTAATAAGAGAGAATAGAGAGAGATTCAAATTTTCCAGCATAACTTCCCGACGCAAAGTGATTAAAAGGGAGCCAATACAGGCAAGTCGTTGAGAATAAAGTGCAGGTTAAACTGGGTAAAGCGGCATCGTCTTATTTCCCTCAAGCGGCCTGTTTACGGTGGGTGATTGTAACGGGCATAGGTTAAATAAAACTTAAAGAAAGCGTAGCTATACTCGCAATAATGTAAGAATGTGCTTAACCGTGGTTTCAGCTACAAAATTCGCTTTCTCGTTAGCTGCGCTTTTATTAAACTCTGCGCGATTATTATTGGCGAAGAAATTGCATGCAAAATAAATTAGCTTCCGGTGCCAGGCTTGGACGTCAGGCGTTACTTTTCCCTCTCTGTCTGGTGCTTTACGAATTTTCAACCTATATCGGCAGATATGATTCAACCCGGTATGTTGGCCGTGGTGGAACAATATCAGGCGGGCATTGATTGGGTTCCTACTTCAATGACCGCATATCTGGCGGGCGGGATGTTTTTACAATGGCTCCTGGGGCCGCTGTCGGATCGTATTGGTCGCCGTCCGGTGATGCTGGCGGGGGTGGTGTGGTTTATCATCACCTGTCTGGCAATATTACTGGCGCAAAACATTGAACAATTCACTCTGTTGCGCTTCTTGCAGGGCATAAGCCTCTGTTTCATTGGCGCTGTGGGATACGCCGCAATTCAGGAATCTTTCGAAGAGGCGGTTTGTATCAAGATCACCGCGCTGATGGCGAACGTGGCGCTGATTGCTCCGCTACTTGGTCCGCTGGTGGGCGCGGCGTGGATCCATGTGCTGCCCTGGGAGGGGATGTTTGTTTTGTTTGCCGCATTGGCAGCGATCTCCTTTTTCGGTCTGCAACGAGCTATGCCTGAAACCGCCACGCGTATAGGCGAGAAACTGTCACTGAAAGAACTCGGTCGTGACTATAAGCTGGTGCTGAAGAACGGCCGCTTTGTGGCGGGGGCGCTGGCGCTGGGATTCGTTAGCCTGCCATTGCTGGCGTGGATCGCCCAGTCGCCGATTATCATCATTACCGGCGAGCAGTTGAGCAGCTATGAATATGGCTTGCTGCAAGTGCCTATTTTCGGGGCGTTAATTGCGGGTAACTTGCTGTTAGCGCGTCTGACCTCGCGCCGCACCGTACGTTCGCTGATAATTATGGGCGGCTGGCCGATTATGATTGGTCTGTTGGTCGCTGCTGCGGCAACGGTTATCTCATCGCACGCGTATTTATGGATGACTGCCGGGTTAAGTATTTATGCTTTCGGTATTGGTCTGGCGAATGCGGGACTGGTGCGATTAACCCTGTTTGCCAGCGATATGAGTAAAGGTACGGTTTCTGCGGCGATGGGAATGCTGCAAATGCTGATCTTTACCGTTGGTATTGAAATCAGCAAACATGCCTGGCTGAACGGGGGCAACGGACAGTTTAATCTCTTCAACCTTGTCAACGGAATTTTGTGGCTGTCGCTGATGGTTATCTTTTTAAAAGATAAACAGATGGGAAATTCTCACGAAGGGTAAAAAAATGCCTGACTGCTTTGTGCGATCAGGCATTCTCGAATTAATGGTGATGGTCGTCAATCTGGTGTTCGATAACCATCCCTTCACCTACGCTGGCAAGATGGCGAGCATAAGGATGCGGGCGGTAAGCCGGAGCTGGCGCAGGAGCCACATAGACGGTTTGCGGCACAGTCGCGACGCTGACCGCTTGTGGAACGCTGACTGAATCAGGAACTACAACCACTTTGTATCCACTCGGCACATCGACGGTGACACTTTGCGCCATCGCCACACCAGTAAAGCCCATTAAAAGCGCGCCCAACAGTAGACAATTTTTCATAATCATTTCGCCTGAAATAATGCAGCGGGTTAATTTCCGCGAATTATGCAGCCTTCATTCAGGTATTGTGTTGCCGGGCGTGCTGCCGTTTTTATTGGTCAAATGGCGCTTCGTGTTTAAGCACTTTATCGATCACATCCAGTACGCCTTCACGGTTATTGGAGCCTGCCCGGTATTTTGCCGCTGCGACGACCGCGCTGCCGGCATTTTCCATTGCAAAACTAAAGCCTGCCTGACGCAGCATCTCAATATCGTTACCGCCATCGCCAAAGACCACCACTTCGCTGTCGTCTATTCCCCATAATTTCTGCAGTTGGCGAAGGCCATTGGCTTTATGTACGCCGGGGATAATCAGATCGATGCTGCCGTTGCCGGTGTGGACTGGCACCATAATATCGCCGATGGCCTCATGTAATGCTTTTTGTACTTGTGGAATCAGTTCATCGGAAAGATTCAGGCCAAACTTAAAGAAAATATCTTCTAAGTTGTCAAAGTTATCAACGTATTCCAGACGGTGATAATACATTTCCGCCACCGTTTTCATGGCATCGTCATATTTTTTGAGCGTATAGGCGCTATTTTTTCCGCAGGCAATAATTTCCACTTCCGGGCGCGTCAGCAAATGTTCCACGACAGTAGTAAAGGCATCCTTCGACAGCTCGCCATTAAAAACATCTTTGCCTTCACTCACTACCCAGCCGCCGTTTTCAGCCACAAAGGCAATTTCATTAGCAATTTCAGGGAAGAAAGAGATCAACTGATAATATTGATTCCCGCTGGCGACCACAAAGCGAATGCCTTGTGCTTTCATTTGCTGATACTGAGCCATAAACCGCTCACGGTTATAGGTTTTTTGATCGCTTAAGAAAGTACCATCCATGTCTACCGCAATTAATTTAATGCTCATCAACTATTCTCCATCGCCGTCTGCGTTTTGGTATCGGGTTTGGCGACGGCTTTCGCGACAATAGCCGCGAGAATAACCAGCGCCAGTACAACCAGCATTGCACTACGTAATCCATAATGTTCGCCGAGATAGCCCAGCAGCGGCGGCCCGACGAGGAAAGCCAGATAACCGGTCGTTGCTACCACACTGACGCGGGTTGGTGCATCGGGGCCGGTATCGCTGGCGGCAGAAATGGTCAGCGGGAAGCCCAGCGAGGCACCCAGTCCCCAGAGTACAACAGACACCCCAGCGACCCAGGCGCTATCGACAAAAATAATCAGCCCAATACCCAACGCCCCCATTAGTGCACTGGCCCGAACCACGGCAACGCGACTGTAACGGTCGATGAACCAACCGCCAGTGAAGCGTCCAACGGTCATCCCCAGGGTAAAACCGGCATAAATCAGCGAGCCGGAAGTAGGGCTAAAACCGTGACCGTCAACCATTAATAAGGGTAACCAGTCGTTGGCAGAACCTTCGGCAAAGGCCATCGCCAGCACTACAACACCAATCAACAGCAACTGGATATCGCGATAAAAAGGAATGCCTTTTTCGCCATGCTGGGTGCCATCGGCAGCATTTTTGCCCGTACCGTCAGGGATTGCCTGAATGGCGATATAAATAGGCGCGATACCTACCAGCGCCGCCAATAAAATGTGCACCGTTGCCGGAACGCCAAAGGCCGTCAGTGCCATCCCGACACCAGCGCCTGCCAGCGTGCCCAGGCTATAAAAACCGTGCATCATCGGCAAAACCGTTTTATTCATTTCTCGCTCAACGGCGGCACCTTCAACGTTTATCGCCACTTCCGCAGAACCAAAACTTGCCCCAAAGACGCCGAGACCAACGGCAAAGAGCAGGGGCGATGTCAGCCAGAGTGCCAGACTTAATATCATCATCCCGATCAATGCGCAGGACATCGTGACCAGGATGACATTACGTGTCCCAAAGCGTTTCACTAACCACGCCGAGCAGAGAATACCGCTCATCGAACCGATCGACAGACCAAAGAGAACACCGCCCATTTCAGCGATCGAGACAGAGAGAATATCGCGGATAGCAGGCGTACGGGTTGCCCAGGACGCCATTAACAGGCCTGGCAAAAAGAAGAACATAAACAGCGCCCAGGTTCGGCGTTTCAATGCATTACGTGAAGAATTTACGGTCATAGATCACGTCAAAATAAGAAGAGGGAAGACAACATTAGCAAGGTTGTGTACATTTGTACACAATTGCAGACAGAGGAAATGACATGCGTCGCGCTAACGATCCGCAACGGCGAGAAAAAATTATCCAGGCCACGCTGGAGGCGGTGAAACTTTACGGAATACATGCTGTTACGCACCGCAAAATTGCTACCCTTGCCGGGGTACCGTTGGGATCGATGACCTACTATTTTTCAGGAATTGATGAGTTGTTGCTGGAGGCGTTCAGCAGTTTTACTGAGATTATGTCCCGGCAATATCAGGCATTTTTTAGCGATGTTAGTGATGCTCAAGGCGCATGCCAGGCTATCACCGATATGATCTACAGCTCACAGGTTGCAACGCCGGATAATATGGAGCTGATGTACCAGCTCTACGCGCTGGCTAGCCGAAAACCGCTATTAAAAACGGTAATGCAAAACTGGATGCAGCGCAGTCAGCAAACGCTCGAACAATGGTTTGAACCCGGAACCGCCCGCGCGCTTGATGCGTTTATTGAGGGGATGACGCTGCATTTTGTCACCGACCGTAAGCCGCTATCGCGCGAGGAGATTTTGAGGATGGTTGAGAGGGTTGCAGGGTAGTAGATAAATTTTAGATAACAAAAAACCCATTTATGTAAACGGGTTAATGAAAACAATAAGTTAGATTAAAAACAATAAGTTAGGTTGGTGGTCAGTGGTGGTTATTACGGGGTAATGCCAACCGCTGCCGCCACTTTGTCGCCACTTGGCAGCGTTGCCAGAGGATTGAAACGGAGCGCCGTTTCCAGATGATCCGGTGCCAGATGTGCGTAACGCATAGTCATTTTTATATCGTGGTGTCCGAGAATTTTTTGTAAGGCCAGAATGTTTCCACCCGACATCATGAAGTGCGCCGCAATGAAGTGGTCAACAAAAACTGGCCACCGAGTTAGAGTTTTTCCAGTATCGATTTTCCGATTCGTTTGGGGGGAACCCACCGTTATATTCGTGCGGTCTT
>NZ_MIIV01000068.1:0-10170 GCF_001743015.1 Shigella sp. FC1567 | reverse complement strand
ACACTGGAGCGTCTTCTGAGCCTGCTGTCGGCCTTTGAGGTCGTGGTATGGATGACGGATGGCTGGCCGCTGTATGAATCACGCCTGAAGGGAAAGCTGCACGTTATCAGCAAGCGTTACACTCAGCGCATTGAGCGACATAATCTGAATCTGAGACAACATCTGGCAAGGCTGGGACGGAAGTCACTGTCGTTCTCAAAATCGGTGGAGCTGCATGACAAGGTCATCGGGCATTATCTGAACATAAAACACTATCAGTAAGTTGGAGTCATTACCTATGAGTTCGGTGTAAGAGCTCAGAGACCTAATTCCCCTATCCCATAGATAACGATAGGGGAAAATTATTTTTGCAGAATTTATGTTATTGCCATTATTTGAGCAACTTTTGCAGCAGGTCCATCACTTGCTGCACCTCTTCCTGTGTGAGCGCCCCGTCTTTGGCCCATTGCACGCGACCATCCTTATCCAGCACCACTACAGCGGAACTTTCTTCATCCAGCTGCCAGGCACCGCGCGCGACGCCATTGCTATCGACAATAAACTGCGACCAGGGATAAAGCTTTTTATTACTCTCCAGACTGCTGCGCACAAACATGCCGGAACCCGGAATTGCGTCGTCGGTGTTAACAATGGTGGTGGTCTGGTAACGATCGTGCGGTAACTTTGCTGATTTAATCGCTTCAATCAGCGTCGCGTTTTTCTCTTTTGCAGAGGTGCGACCAGCAATATGTTGCAGTACTCGCACTTTTCCCACTAACTGCGCGCTGTTCCAGGTTTTGTAGCTAAACTGATCTTTATCAAGCACCAACTCGCCCCGATCGGTAATGCCAATCGGCGGCACTCGCTGACCGGTTTCGAACTGATGTGCGGAAGCCATCATCGGCAACAGCAGGCAGGTGAGTGCCAGAATCTTGCGTAGGGTCATGGTGTTTCCTTCTTATGATATGCAGGTGATCCGACCACTTGGATCTGAGTTTTAATCATATGTGCTATTTATCGAATTTCCCGCAAGTGTGATGCCAGTTTGCGGTCAAGCGCACAAATCATATGAAAAATGAATGCTTATACTGAAGACCGCGCTTCGGTAAAAAGATAATTCTGAATAATTGTAACCTTTAGGTAAAAAAAGTTATACGCGGTGGAAACATTGCCCGGATAGTCTATAGTCACTAAGCATTAAAATTTGCGTCTCATAATAGTTGGGCCGATTGTGGCACCGCACAGGCGTAATACTCAGCAGGAGATAACAATGAAAATTTTCCAACGGTACAACCCACTTCAGGTGGCGAAGTACGTAAAGATCCTGTTCCGTGGACGGTTATACATCAAGGACGTTGGCGCTTTTGAATTTGATAAGGGTAAGATTCTTATCCCAAAAGTGAAGGATAAGCTGCATTTGTCAGTGATGTCCGAAGTTAACCGTCAGGTTATGCGTCTGCAAACAGAGATGGCTTAACCAAAGTGCTATGCAGTAATAAGACGCTCCTGATTCAGGAGCCGTTGATGTTTCTGGGGGTTACGCGACGCTTTCTTCTTTATCTTTAGCGTCAGGCAGTTTTGGCGAAAGGGCGGTGGCCTTGCTGTCGATCCGGGTCACCAGCAGCTGGTCGATGCGGTAGTTATCGATATCCACCACTTCAAATTTGTAGCCGGCGAATTTCACCGAATCGGTGCGTTTCGGGATCTTACGCAGCATAAACATCATAAAGCCGCCGATGGTTTCGTAGTTGCCCGACTGCGGGAACTCGTCAATATCCAGCACGCGCATGACGTCGTCAATTGGGGTGCCGCCGTCAATCAGCCATGAGTTCTCATCACGGGCGACAATCTGCTCTTCCAGCCCCTGACCGACCAGATCGCCCATCAGCGTGGTCATCACGTCGTTGAGGGTGATGATCCCCACCACCAGCGCGTACTCGTTCATGATCACCGCGAAGTCTTCACCTGCGGTTTTAAAACTTTCCAACGCCTCTGAAAGGGTTAACGTATCCGGCACAATCAGCGTGTTGCGAATTTGTACGCCGCTGTTCAGTGCCAGGCTTTGGTTAGCCAGCACGCGGTTCAGCAGGTCTTTAGAATCGACATAACCGATGATGTGGTCAATATCTTCATTACAGACGAGGAACTTAGAGTGCGGATGTTCCGCCACCTTATTCTTCAGGCTTTGCTCATCTTCGTGGAGATCAAACCAAATCACGTTTTCACGCGGTGTCATTGAAGACGGAACGGTACGGGATTCCAGCTCAAAGACGTTTTCAATCAGCTCGTGTTCCTGTTTACGTAACACGCCCGCCAGCGCACCGGCTTCCACTACCGCGTAGATGTCATCAGAAGTGATGTCATCTTTACGTACCATTGGCAGTTTGAAAATACGGAAGATCATGTTCGCCAGGCCGTTGAAGAACCACACCAGCGGGGTGCAAACGTACAGGCAGAAGCGCATCGGGTTGATGATACGCAAAGCCACCGCTTCTGGCGCAATCATACCGATGCGTTTCGGGGTTAAATCCGCAAACAGGATAAACATGCCAGTCACTAACGAGAAAGAGAGAATAAAGCTCAGTTGCTCAGAGAGCTCTGCCGACATATAGCGGGAGAACAGGCTGTGAAAAGCTGGAGAAAATGCCGCATCACCGACGATACCGCCGAGAATCGCCACTGCGTTCAGACCGATTTGGACCACGGTAAAGAACATGCCGGGATTTTCCTGCATATTCAGAACGCGTTGGGCATTTATATTGCCTTCATCAGCCAGCAGTTTAAGTTTGATTTTGCGTGAGGCGGCAAGCGAGATCTCGGACATCGAGAAGAACGCACTTACAGCGATCAAGCAGAGTATGACTAAAATACTGTTTAACATATCTTATCCGACCTTTCAGGCCAGATCCTCGGAAGGGAAAGTTGATTAATTTGTGTGAAATACACATTGAAAGCCGATTCGAAGAAAGTGAACCGGAATTTTCAGTGGCTAGTATAGCGTAAGGTACTGTAAAGTCGCCAGAGGGTTAAAATTCAGACTGCTGATAAATGCAATACTGCCTGATGCGCTATGCCGATCAGGCCTACGCAGTCCTTGCAATATATTGAATTTGGACGATTTTGTAGGCCTGGTAAGTCGTTTAAGCCGCATCAGGCATAGACAAAGAGCACTTTATCAACAAACTACATTTGTACCCGTAACGCTATGCTTCCGGCGGCAGACAGACGCCAATTCCGCCAATTCCACAGTAACCATATGGGTTTTTATGCAGATATTGCTGGTGGTCATCTTCGGCATAATAAAACGGTGTGGCGTTAGCGATTTCCGTGGTGATGTGACGATCGTCATCGGCGGCAAGCATCGCCGCCTGAAAACGTTCCAGACTGGCGCGAGCTGCGGCATCCTGTTCTGGGGTCAGCGGATAAATCGCTGAACGATACTGCGTGCCGTGGTCATTGCCCTGACGCATTCCCTGGGCGGGATCGTGATTCTCCCAAAATACCTGTAGCAACTGCTCATAGCTGATGACGGAAGGATCGTAAACAATGCGTACCGCTTCGGCATGACCCGTATCACCGGAGCACACTTCCCGATAAGTCGGATTTGGCGTATAGCCGCCGGTATAGCCTGCGGCGGTGCTGTAAACGCCGGGTAACTGCCAGAACAGACGCTCCACACCCCAGAAACAACCCATCGCAAAAATGGCAATCTCCATTCCGTCAGGTTCATTGGTCATTGAGTGACCGTTGACCGCATGCAGCGTGGCTACGGGCATCGGGGTGTTACGTCCAGGCAGGGCATCGGCGGGGGAAACCAGATGCTTTTTATCAAATAAACTCATGGTGTCGCTCTCCCGAAAATCGGTCATTGGGGTTAAGGTTGTAACAAGAGGCGTATTTGCACACAATAACCACCGTGAATAGGTCTAAAGTAAAACATAAGAAATATTTGGGGTTTAGTCTGCTTTTTAATCCATATTACTGGATTTTTGTTAAGCCGTTTAACGGCGTTCCAGGGGCAGGAAAAAAGGATATTCAGGAGAAAATGTGCGCTATATCCGACAGTTATGCTGTGTAAGCTTACTCTGCTTAAGCGGATCTGCCGTCGCCGCGAACGTCCGTCTACAGGTCGAGGGGTTATCGGGACAGCTGGAAAAGAACGTTCGTGCGCAGCTTTCTACGATTGAAAGTGATGAAGTGACGCCAGACCGCCGCTTTCGCGCACGCGTCGATGATGCCATCCGTGAAGGTCTGAAAGCGCTGGGTTATTACCAGCCGACCATTGAATTTGATCTCCGTCCACCGCCAAAGAAAGGGCGGCAGGTATTGATCGCCAAAGTCACGCCAGGTGTGCCGGTGTTAATTGGCGGCACCGATGTGGTATTGCGCGGCGGCGCGCGGACCGATAAAGACTATTTGAAATTGCTCGATACTCGCCCGGCTATTGGTACGGTACTGAACCAGGGCGATTATGAAAATTTCAAAAAGTCCTTAACCAGTATTGCGTTGCGTAAAGGTTATTTCGATAGCGAATTTACCAAAGCGCAGCTGGGCATTGCGCTCGGCCTGCATAAAGCCTTCTGGGATATTGATTATAACAGTGGCGAACGTTACCGCTTTGGGCATGTGACCTTTGAAGGATCACAAATCCGCGATGAATACCTGCAAAATCTGGTGCCGTTTAAAGAGGGCGATGAGTATGAATCGAAAGATCTGGCGGAACTGAACCGCCGACTTTCTGCTACCGGCTGGTTTAACTCGGTGGTGGTGGCTCCACAATTTGATAAAGCGCGCGAAACGAAAGTATTACCATTGACGGGCGTGGTTTCGCCGCGAACAGAAAACACCATCGAAACCGGGGTCGGTTACTCTACGGACGTGGGACCGCGCGTGAAAGCGACGTGGAAAAAGCCGTGGATGAACTCATACGGTCACAGTTTGACCACCAGTACCAGTATTTCCGCGCCGGAACAGACCCTCGACTTCAGCTATAAAATGCCGCTGCTGAAGAATCCACTGGAACAATATTATTTGGTGCAGGGCGGTTTTAAGCGCACTGACCTGAACGATACCGAATCTGACTCCACTACGCTGGTGGCTTCTCGCTACTGGGATCTCTCCAGCGGTTGGCAGCGTGCCATTAACCTGCGCTGGAGTCTCGACCACTTTACTCAGGGTGAAATTACCAACACCACGATGCTGTTTTATCCTGGGGTGATGATTAGCCGCACGCGTTCTTGTGGTGGCCTGATGCCAACCTGGGGCGACTCGCAACGCTACTCTATCGACTACTCCAACACGGCCTGGGGCTCAGATGTCGATTTCTCCGTTTTCCAGGCGCAGAACGTCTGGATCCGCACACTGTACGATCGCCATCGTTTCGTTACACGCGGCACGCTGGGCTGGATTGAAACCGGTGATTTCGACAAAGTACCGCCGGATCTGCGTTTTTTCGCCGGGGGCGATCGCAGTATTCGCGGCTACAAATACAAATCTATCGCCCCGAAATACGCCAACGGTGACCTGAAAGGGGCCTCGAAGTTGATAACCGGATCGCTGGAATACCAGTACAACGTGACCGGAAAATGGTGGGGCGCGGTGTTTGTCGATAGTGGCGAAGCGGTAAGCGATATTCGCCGCAGCGACTTTAAAACCGGTACCGGGGTCGGCGTGCGCTGGGAATCGCCGGTCGGGCCAATCAAACTCGATTTTGCCGTACCGGTCGCGGATAAAGACGAACACGGGTTACAGTTTTACATCGGTCTGGGGCCAGAATTATGAGTTTATGGAAAAAAATCAGCCTCGGCGTGGTTATCGTTATCTTACTGTTGCTGGGATCGGTGGCGTTTCTGGTGGGCACCACCAGCGGCCTGCATCTTGTATTTAAAGCGGCGGATCGCTGGGTGCCAGGACTGGATATTGGCAAGGTCACCGGCGGCTGGCGCGATCTCACCTTGTCTGACGTTCGTTATGAGCAGCCAGGCGTGGCGGTAAAAGCGGGTAATCTGCATCTGGCGGTCGGTCTTGAGTGCCTGTGGAACAGTAGCGTTTGTATTAATGACCTGGCGCTGAAAGACATTCAGGTCAACATCGACAGTAAAAAAATGCCTCCTTCTGAACAGGTTGAAGAAGAGGAAGATAGCGGTCCGCTGGATCTCTCCACGCCGTATCCCATCACCCTGACACGGGTGGCGCTGGACAACGTCAACATCAAGATTGATGACACCACGGTGTCGGTGATGGACTTCACCTCCGGCCTGAACTGGCAGGAGAAAACCCTGACCCTGAAACCGACGTCGCTGAAAGGCCTGCTGATTGCTCTGCCGAAAGTGGCGGAAGTGGCGCAGGAAGAAGTGGTCGAACCGAAAATTGAAAATCCGCAGCCGGATGAAAAGCCGCTCGGCGAAACGCTGAAAGATCTCTTTTCTCGCCCGGTATTGCCGGAAATGACCGACTTGCATTTGCCGCTTAACCTGAACATTGAAGAGTTTAAAGGCGAGCAGTTACGCGTGACGGGCGACACGGACATCACCGTGCGCACCATGCTGCTGAAAGTGAGCAGCATTGACGGCAATACTAAACTGGACGCCCTGGATATCGATTCCAACCAGGGGATCGTCAACGCCAGCGGCACGGCGCAGCTGTCAGACAACTGGCCGGTGGATATCACCCTCAACAGCACACTGAACGTGGAGCCGTTGAAAGGTGAAAAAGTGAAGCTAAAAGTGGGCGGCGCGCTGCGCGAACAGCTGGAGATTGGCGTTAATCTTTCCGGTCCGGTGGATATGGATTTACGCGCCCAGACGCGACTGGCGGAAGCCGGATTGCCGCTCAACGTGGAAGTGAACAGCAAACAGCTTTACTGGCCGTTCACTGGTGAGAAGCAGTATCAGGCGGATGATCTGAAACTGAAACTTACCGGCAAAATGACCGATTACACGCTCTCTATGCGTACGGCAGTGAAGGGACAGGAGATCCCGCCAGCCACCATTACCCTTGATGCCAAAGGTAATGAACAGCAGGTCAATCTCGACAAACTCACCGTCGCGGCGCTGGAAGGGAAAACTGAACTCAAGGCGTTGCTCGACTGGCAGCAGGCCATTAGTTGGCGCGGTGAGCTAACGCTTAATGGCATTAACACCGCCAAAGAGTTCCCGGAGTGGCCGTCGAAACTCAATGGCTTGATTAAAACCCGCGGTAGCCTGTACGGCGGCACCTGGCAGATGGAGGTGCCAGAACTGAAGCTGACCGGTAACGTCAAACAGAACAAAGTGAACGTTGACGGCACGCTGAAAGGCAACAGTTATATGCAGTGGATGATCCCTGGGCTTCATCTGGAACTGGGGCCAAACAGTGCCGAAGTGAAAGGCGAGCTGGGGGTAAAAGATCTCAATCTTGATGCCACCATCAACGCGCCGGGGCTGGATAACGCGCTGCCGGGGCTTGGCGGTACAGCGAAAGGGCTGGTGAAAGTACGCGGCACGGTGGAAGCGCCACAACTACTGGCAGATATCACCGCGCGCGGCCTGCGCTGGCAGGAACTTTCCGTGACGCAGGTTCGCGTGGAAGGCGACATTAAATCCACCGATCAGATCGCCGGGAAACTCGACGTACGCGTTGAGCAAATTTCGCAGCCGGATGTAAATATCAACCTCGTCACCCTGAATGCCAAAGGCAGCGAAAAGCAGCACGAGCTACAGTTGCGGATTCAGGGCGAGCCTGTCTCCGGGCAGCTTAATCTGGCAGGAAGTTTTGATCGCAAAGAAGAACGCTGGAAGGGAACTCTTAGCAATACCCGCTTCCAGACGCTGGTCGGCCCGTGGTCGCTGACCCGCGATATTGCGCTGGATTACCGCAATAAGGAGCAAAAAATCAGCATCGGGCCACACTGCTGGCTTAACCCGAATGCGGAACTGTGCGTGCCGCAAACTATCGATGCGGGGGCCGAAGGGCGTGCGGTGGTGAATCTCAACCGCTTCGACTTCGCCATGCTGAAACCGTTTATGCCAGAAACCACTCAGGCCAGCGGTATCTTCACGGGTAAAGCGGATGTTGCCTGGGACACCACGAAAGAGGGGCTGCCGCAGGGCAGTATCACCCTTTCGGGGCGTAACGTGCAGGTAACGCAAACCGTCAACGATGCGGCGCTGCCGGTGGCGTTTCAGACACTGAATCTGACGGCGGAATTGCGTAACAACCGTGCCGAATTGGGCTGGACCATCCGCCTGACCAATAACGGCCAGTTTGATGGACAGGTGCTGGTGACCGATCCGCAAGGCCGCCGTAATCTTGGTGGCAACGTCAATATCCGTAACTTCAACCTTGCGATGATAAACCCCATCTTTACTCGTGGGGAAAAAGCAGCGGGGATGGTGAGTGCCAACTTGCGTCTGGGTGGTGATGTGCAAAGCCCGCAGTTGTTTGGTCAGCTTCAGGTTACGGGTGTGGATATCGACGGCAACTTTATGCCGTTTGATATGCAGCCGAGCCAGCTTGCGGTCAACTTTAACGGTATGCGCTCGACGCTTGCCGGTACAGTACGGACCCAGCAGGGTGAAATCTACCTGAACGGTGATGCCGACTGGAGCCAAATTGAAAACTGGCGGGCACGAGTAACGGCGAAAGGCAGTAAAGTGCGGATCACCGTGCCGCCGATGGTACGAATGGATGTATCGCCAGATGTTGTATTCGAGGCTACACCAAACCTGTTTACCCTCGATGGTCGCGTGGATGTCCCGTGGGCGCGCATCGTGGTGCACGATCTGCCGGAAAGCGCAGTAGGCGTCTCCAGCGATGTGGTGATGCTTAACGATAACCTGCAACCGGAAGAGCCGAAAACGGCGTCGATTCCGATTAACAGTAACCTGATTGTCCACGTTGGCAACAATGTGCGCATTGACGCCTTTGGCCTGAAAGCGCGGCTGACGGGCGATCTTAACGTCGTTCAGGACAAACAAGGGCTGGGCCTGAACGGGCAGATCAACATCCCTGAAGGGCGCTTCCATGCCTATGGTCAGGATCTGATTGTGCGTAAGGGTGAGCTACTGTTCTCTGGTCCGCCAGATCAACCGTATCTTAATATTGAAGCTATTCGTAACCCGGATGCTACAGAAGACGACGTAATCGCCGGAGTTCGCGTCACTGGTCTGGCGGACGAACCGAAAGCGGAGATCTTCTCTGACCCGGCGATGTCGCAACAAGCTGCATTGTCTTATTTGCTACGTGGACAAGGGCTGGAGAGCGATCAGAGCGACAGTGCGGCAATGACCTCGATGCTGATTGGTCTGGGGGTTGCGCAAAGTGGCCAGATTGTGGGTAAAATCGGCGAGACGTTTGGCGTAAGCAATTTAGCGCTCGACACCCAGGGAGTAGGCGACTCCTCCCAGGTAGTGGTCAGCGGCTATGTATTGCCAGGCCTGCAAGTGAAATACGGCGTGGGTATATTTGACTCTATAGCAACACTCACGTTACGTTATCGCCTGATGCCTAAGCTATATCTGGAAGCCGTGTCTGGTGTAGACCAGGCACTGGATTTGCTCTATCAGTTCGAGTTTTAGCAATGCGAATATTTGTCTACGGCAGTTTACGCCACAAACAAGGCAACAGTCACTGGATGACCAATGCCCAGTTACTGGGCGATTTCAGTATCGATAACTACCAGTTGTATAGCCTGGGCCACTATCCAGGCGCAGTTCCGGGGAACGGAACGGTACACGGTGAAGTTTATCGTATTGACAACGCCACGCTGGCCGAACTTGATGCCTTGCGCACCAGGGGCGGTGAATACGCGCGCCAGTTGATTCAGACGCCGTACGGGAGTGCATGGATGTACGTTTATCAACGACCCGTCGAGGGATTAAAGCTAATTGAAAGCGGCGACTGGTTAGACAGGGATAAGTAATAATAAAAGCACGCCACCTTCGGGTGGCGTTGTTTTATGCGATGTATCTCGCGATTTTTTTTTGTAACTTTTCCATCTTTTGCTTTTCTCTCCGAGCCGCTTTCCATATCTGCAATCGCATAAAAAACTCTGCTGGCGTTCACAAATGTGCAGGGGTAAAACGGGGGCACGCTTTGAACGGTGAGTATGAGTGGATTTGCCCCTATATTTCCAGACATCTGTTATCACTTAACCCATTACAAGCCCGCTGCCGCAGATATTCCCGTGGCGAGCGATAACCCAGCGCACTA
>NZ_MIIV01000067.1:0-10189 GCF_001743015.1 Shigella sp. FC1567 | reverse complement strand
ACGCCGTCTGCGTTTCTCCGGCCCTAAGACATCAATCATCTGTACTCCAATGACTAGTCTAAAAACTAGTATTAAGACTATCACTTATTTAAGTGATACTGGTTGTCTGGAGATTCAGGGGGCCAGTCTACTTCATAAAAAACATGTCAGTGAAAAAGAAACCTGGCGTTGGGTTGAAGGATATAATAAAGCAACAGAACTGGCTCGCCAATGCCCTGATACCCATGTATTGTCAATTTCTGATCGTGAAGGCGATTTTTATGACCTGTTTGAACGCGCAGAGCAGACTCCCGGAATAAAAGCTGACTGGCTTGTCAGAATGAAATTTAATAACAGAGCAACGCTGAATATTAATGGTAAACGGGATCATAGGTTGTTGCACGAAAGAATCATGGAGATTACACCGCAGCAACTGGTTGAATTCACTATACCTGATGGGCGGGGGCAGCAAGCCAGAACACTGCCTGACATGCTTTCATCAGACGCAGGTCCTCTCTCATATCCTCTGATTTACTCCAGTAAGGTGATGATCATATCTTTATTTGATAGTACGGTAATGCCAGATAAATACAGACACAATGGTAAATAATATAGTTGCAAATAATGCTGCCATAATCAGCGCGATTGCGACACCTGTTTTCGATACCAGCGGCACCAGCAAAGCGCACAGTCCATAGCCAAGTGTGTGACTGGTAGCGAGCCAGCCCGCGCCTGCGCCATCAGCCAGCTTATCATTCAGTAGAAGTTGATAAGCGGGTGTTGCCAGAGCTGCTCCAAATGACAGCACTGCACAGCCCGGGTAAAACAACCATAGCTGTTCGGAGAGCATGATAGCCAGACCACCACTCATCAACACTCCGGCACTCAGGAGCAGGGCCACCGGAGTCAGGCGCTGCGGACGGACTACCCCGAACTGCGCGATAAGCGCAGCTACTGCGGACAGACCCAACAGCCAGGCCACCTGTTGGCTAATGGCGGTGGTATCCGTGACGAACTGGCGAGTAAGGGCAGGCGAAAGTCCAAGCTGCATCATGCTCACCGCCGCAGCCAGTAATATTGCGCAAAGCAGATAAGGCAGACAATCCCGCTTCAGACTGACGCTCTTGCACTCCGGTGTGGGCTGTGGTGGTGTGCCGGGCAACCGCAGCAGCATCAGCAGCGCCAGCACTGGTGCTGCCATCAGTAGCCCCAGTGGCGCCAGAGGATGAATGGCCAGCATTGCTGCCGCGCACAGCGGCCCGAATAGCCTGCCGCAACTCAGGCCGGAGCTGATGGTTGCCAGAGCGGCCATGCGATTCCCTTCTCCAGCTCTCTGCAATGCCCAGACCTGACAGGCTGGCACCATTGCCGACACGGTCAGCCCGTAGGCGATCCGGGCGATGATTAATATTCCCAGTCCCACCGCTGTTGTTATGGCGCTGGTAGCCATCAGCACGCTTCCCAGCCCTAGCAGGGTAAAGCTTATGCCATATCCTCCCAGAGCCCACAACACCACAGGTTTACTGCCAGTACGGGAAATTTGCTTTCCCCACCACGGGGACGATGGCAGAAACAGCATTGAGCCAAGCATCAGCAGGGCAGCCCATACAGACAGACTCAGATTTGTCTGTATGACCAGAACAGGGAGCACAACCAGCAGACCGTTCTGTCCGATACCGAGAAGCCCGGCACTGAACGCAAGTGGCCAGCAGGACAGTGTTTTTTGGGGCGTATCTTCGATCCCTGGTGACATTATAATGCTTCAACTCCATGTATTAATTGTGTTTATTTGTAAAATTAATTTATCTGACAATAACATTTATTGTTGATAATGAGAATCATTATCGACATAATTGTTATTATTTTACTGTGTGGGAGCTGTTTGACTATGACCCTGCCCTCTGAAAAACCAGCCACAGATGTGGCTGCGCAGTGCTTCCTGAATGCACTGATTCGTGAAACCACAGACTGGAAACTGACAGAATACCCGCCAGACGAATTGCTCATCCCGCTGGATGAGCAGAAATCGCTCCATTTCAGAGTGGCTTATTTCTCCCCAACCCAGCATCACCGCTTTGCATTTCCTGCACGTCTGGTCACGGCATCAGGCAGTTATCCTGTCGACTTTACCACTCTCTCCCGGCTTATTATTGATAAGCTACGCCATCAACTGTTTCTGCCCGTTCCCCTCTGCGAAACTTTCCACCAGCGCGTGCTGGAAAGCCATGTCCATACGCAACAGGCAATTGATGCCCGTCATGACTGGGCCGCTCTGCGTGAAAAAGCGTTGAATTTTGGCGAGGCTGAGCAGGCGCTGCTGACAGGACACGCTTTCCACCCTGCGCCTAAGTCTCATGAACCGTTTAACCGGCGGGAGGCTGAACGCTACCTGCCTGATATGGCACCCCACTTCCCACTGCGGTGGTTTTCGGTGGATAAAACGCAAATCGCCGGTGAAAGTTTGCATCTCAACCTTCAACAGCGGCTGACGCGATTTGCCGCAGAGAATGCGCCTCAGTTACTCAACGAATTAAGTGACAACCAATGGCTGTTCCCGTTGCACCCGTGGCAGGGGGAATATCTTTTGCAGCAGGGGTGGTGCCAGGCACTTGTTGCTAAAGGGCTGATTAAAGACTTAGGTGAGGCCGGCACGTCGTGGCTGCCGACCACCTCTTCCCGTTCCCTCTACTGTGCCACCAGCCGCGATATGATCAAGTTCTCCCTGAGCGTACGGCTGACCAACTCCATCCGTACTCTGTCCGTGAAAGAAGTGAAGCGTGGGATGCGCCTGGCACGCCTGGCTCAAACCGACGGCTGGCAGATGCTACAGGTCCGCTTCCCGACTTTCCGGGTAATGCAGGAGGATGGCTGGGCCGGGCTGCTCGATCTTAACGGCAACATCATGCAGGAAAGTCTGTTTGCCCTGCGTGAAAATCTGCTGGTGGATCAGCCGAAAAGCCAGACTAACGTACTGGTCTCCCTGACTCAGGCCGCACCTGATGGCGGTGATTCGCTGCTGGTTTCGGCGGTAAAACGCCTGAGCGATCGCCTCGGTATCACTGTGCAACAGGCCGCCCATGCATGGGTCGATGCATACTGTCAGCAAGTGCTAAAGCCGCTGTTTACGGCTGAAGCGGATTACGGCCTGGTGCTGCTGGCGCATCAGCAAAATATTCTTGTCCAGATGCTTGGGGATCTGCCGGTCGGATTTATTTACCGTGACTGTCAGGGCAGCGCTTTTATGCCTCACGCGACAGACTGGCTCGATTCTATTGGCGAGGCGCAGGCGGAAAATATTTTCACCCATGAGCAGTTGCTGCGCTATTTCCCTTATTACCTGCTGGTTAACTCCACTTTTGCTGTGACCGCTGCGCTGGGGGCTGCCGGGCTGGACAGCGAATCGAATCTGATGGCTCGTGTACGAGCATCGCTGGCTGAAGTGCGTGATCAGGTGACTCATAAAACCTGTCTCAACTACGTGCTGGAAAGTCCGTACTGGAACGTAAAAGGTAACTTTTTCTGTTATCTGAACGATCATAACGAGAACACCATTGTTGACCCTTCGGTGATCTATTTCGATTTCGCTAACCCGCTGCAGGCTCAGGAGGTCTGAATGTCTGAGGCAAACATTATTCACAGCAGATATGGACTGCGCTGTGAAAAACTCGACAAGCCCCTGAATCTTGGCTGGGGACTGGACAATAGCGCGGTGTTGCACTGTCCCGGGGAGCTGCCGACAGGGTGGCTGTGCGATGCGCTGGATCAGATATTTATCGCCGCACCACAACTGTCAGCAGTGGCTCTCCCCTGGGCCGAATGGCGTGAGGAGCCACAGGCGCTGACGCTTTTTGGGCAGGTAAAAAGCGACATTATCCATCGTACTGCCTTCTGGCAGTTACCGTTATGGTTGAGTTCACCGGCAAACCGGGCCTCCGGTGAAATGGTTTTTGATGCAGAGCGTGAGATTTATTTCCCGCAGCGCCCACCCCGTCCACAGGGTGAGGTTTACCGCCGTTACGATCCACGTATTCGCAGGATGCTGAGTTTCCGCATTGCCGATCCCGTTTCTGATGCAGAACGTTTCACCCGCTGGATGAATGATCCGCGCGTTGAGTATTTCTGGGAGCAAAGTGGCTCACTGGAGGTACAGACCGCCTATCTGGAGCGCCAGCTCACCGGTAAACATGCATTCCCGCTGATTGGGTGCTTCGACGATCGGCCATTCAGCTATTTCGAAATCTACTGGGCGGCGGAAGACCGCATTGGTCGTCACTATTCGTGGCAGCCCTTTGACCGTGGCCTGCATCTGCTGGTTGGTGAACAGCAATGGCGCGGGGCCCACTATGTGCAAAGCTGGCTGCGCGGGCTGACACATTACCTGCTGCTGGATGAGCCCCGTACGCAGCGCACAGTACTGGAGCCACGCACCGATAACCAGCGCCTGTTCCGCCATCTTGAGCCTGCGGGATACCGGACAATTAAAGAGTTCGACTTCCCACATAAGCGCTCGCGCATGGTGATGGCGGATCGTCATCACTTCTTCACGGAGGTCGGTCTGTAATGAATCACAAGGACTGGGATTTTGTTAACCGTCGGCTGGTGGCAAAAATGTTGTCTGAGATGGAGTATGAGCAGGTTTTCCACGCGGAATCTCAGGGCGATGACCACTACTGCATTAACCTGCCGGGAGCACAATGGCGCTTCATCGCTGAACGTGGTATCTGGGGCTGGCTGTGGATTGATGCCCAAACGTTGCGCTGCACGGACGAACCAGTACTGGCGCAGACGCTGCTGATGCAGCTAAAGCCGGTGCTGTCAATGAGTGATGCCACTGTTGCAGAGCATATGCAGGATTTGTATGCCACGCTACTGGGCGACCTGCAACTGCTGAAGGCCCGTCGCGGACTGAGTGCCAGTGACCTGATTAATCTTGATGCCGATCGTCTGCAATGCCTGCTGAGCGGTCATCCTAAATTCGTTTTTAATAAAGGTCGCCGTGGCTGGGGCAAAGAGGCGCTGGAACGATATGCGCCAGAGTATACCAACACCTTCAGACTGCACTGGCTGGCGGTAAAACGTGAACATATGATCTGGCGCTGCGATAACGATCTGGATATTCAGCAGTTGTTGACTGCCGCAATGGATCCGCAGGAGTTTACACGCTTCAGTCAGGTCTGGCAGGAAAACGGGCTGGATCACAACTGGCTACCGCTGCCGGTACATCCGTGGCAGTGGCAGCAAAAAATCGCCACAGACTTCATCGCTGATTTTGTCGAAGGCAGGATGGTGTCTCTCGGCGAGTTTGGCGACCAGTGGCTCGCCCAGCAGTCGCTGCGTACCCTGACCAACGCCAGCCGCCGGGGAGGGCTGGATATCAAGCTGCCGCTGACCATCTACAACACCTCATGCTACCGGGGGATCCCTGGCAGATATATCGCTGCCGGACCACTGGCTTCACGCTGGCTGCAACAGGTTTTTGCGACCGACGCCACCCTGGTGCAAAGCGGCGCAGTGATCCTTGGTGAACCGGCGGCAGGCTATGTGTCCCATGAAGGCTATGCCGCGCTTGCCCGGGCTCCCTATCGCTACCAGGAAATGCTTGGTGTTATCTGGCGGGAGAATCCGTGCCGCTGGCTGAAACCGGATGAAAGTCCTGTTCTGATGGCAACACTGATGGAGTGCGACGAAAACAATCAGCCGCTGGCAGGCGCATATATCGACCGCTCCGGACTGGACGCTGAAACCTGGCTTACGCAATTGTTCCGGGTGGTTGTGGTTCCGCTGTATCACCTGCTTTGCCGCTACGGTGTCGCGCTTATTGCACACGGACAAAATATAACGCTCGCCATGAAAGAGGGGGTACCACAGCGTGTTCTGCTGAAAGACTTCCAGGGCGATATGCGGCTGGTGAAAGAAGCGTTTCCCGAAATGGATTCTTTGCCTCAGGAGGTGCGTGATGCCACATCCCGTCTGAGTGCGGACTACTTAATCCATGATTTGCAGACGGGTCACTTCGTGACAGTACTGCGTTTTATTTCGCCACTGATGGTTCGTCTTGGCGTACCTGAAAGGCGATTTTATCAACTGCTGGCAGCAGTGTTGAGTGATTACATGAACAAACATCCACAAATGGCAGAGCGTTTTGCGCTTTTCTCACTCTTCAGGCCACAAATCATTCGCGTGGTGCTGAACCCGGTAAAACTGACCTGGCCGGACCTGGATGGCGGCAGTCGCATGCTGCCGAATTACCTTGAGAATCTGCAAAATCCGCTGTGGCTGGTAACTCAGGAATATGAATCATGAAAAAAAGTGTCGATTTTATTGGTGTCGGGACAGGGCCATTTAATCTCAGCATTGCTGCATTGTCACATCAGATCGAAGAACTGAACTGTCTCTTCTTTGACGAACATCCTCATTTTTCCTGGCATCCGGGTATGCTGGTACCGGATTGTCATATGCAGACCGTCTTTCTGAAAGATCTGGTCAGTGCAGTTGCACCTACAAATCCCTACAGCTTTGTTAACTATCTGGTGAAGCACAAAAAGTTCTATCGCTTCCTTACAAGCAGGCTACGTACAGTATCCCGTGAAGAGTTTTCTGACTATCTCCGCTGGGCTGCTGAAGATATGAATAACCTGTATTTCAGTCATACCGTTGAAAATATTGATTTCGACAAAAAAAGTCGATTGTTTCTGGTTCAGACCAGTCGGGGAGAATATTTTGCCCGCAATATCTGCCTTGGTACAGGAAAACAACCTTATTTACCACCCTGTGTGAAGCATGTGACACAATCCTGTTTCCATGCCAGTGAAATGAATCTTCGTCGGCCGGACCTGAGTGGAAAACGGATAACCGTGGTTGGTGGAGGACAGAGTGGTGCAGACCTGTTCCTTAATGCATTACGCGGGGAATGGGGAGAAGCGGCGGAAATAAACTGGGTCTCACGGCGTAATAATTTTAACGCACTGGATGAGGCTGCTTTTGCTGATGAGTATTTTACACCTGAATATATTTCAGGCTTCTCCGGACTGAAGGAAGATATTCGCCATCAGTTACTGGATGAGCAGAAAATGACATCGGATGGCATCACTGCCGATTCTTTACTGACCATTTATCGTGAGTTGTACCACCGTTTTGAAGTTCTGAGAAAACCAAGAAATATCCGTCTGCTACCCAGTCGCTCGGTAATAACTCTGGAAAGTAGTGGTCCGGGCTGGAGGTTATTGATGGAACATCATCTGGATCAGGGCAGAGAGAGCCTGGAAAGTGATGTGGTGATTTTCGCCACAGGTTACCGTTCTGCATTGCCACAAATACTTCCCTCACTGATGCCCTTGATCACCATGCACGATAAGAACACCTTTAAAGTGCGTGATGACTTCACTCTGGAATGGAGTGGCCCGAAAGAAAATAACATCTTTGCGGTCAACGCCAGCATGCAAACTCATGGCATCGCCGAACCCCAGCTCAGCCTGATGGCCTGGCGATCTGCACGTATTCTTAATCGCGTACTGGGGCGTGATTTATTCGATCTCAGTATGCCGCCCGCACTGATTCAGTGGCGCAGCGGCAGCCGGAAAAAACCGCAGCCGGAGGCTGCTTCTTTAACTCACTATACAGCAAATATTCAGGAATAACGATGATGCGCAAAAAGTATATGCCCCGGGCTCTTGGTCCGCTGCTTCTTGTCGTGCTGTCACCAGCTGTCGCCCAGCAAAATGATGATAATGAGATCATAGTGTCTGCCAGCCGCAGCAATCGAACTGTAGCGGAGATGGCGCAAACCACTTGGGTTATCGAAAATGCCGAACTGGAGCAGCAGATTCAGGGCGGTAAAGAGCTGAAAGACGCACTGGCTCAGTTAATCCCCGGCCTTGATGTCAGCAGCCAGAGTCGAACCAACTACGGTATGAACATGCGTGGCCGCCCGCTGGTTGTCCTGATTGACGGTGTGCGCCTCAACTCTTCACGTTCCGACAGCCGACAACTGGACTCTGTCGATCCTTTTAATATCGACCATATTGAAGTGATCTCCGGCGCGACGGCCCTGTACGGTGGCGGGAGTACCGGAGGGTTGATCAACATCGTGACCAAAAAAGGTCAGCCGGAAACCATGATGGAGTTTGAGGCTGGCACAAAAAGTGGCTTTAACAGCAGTAAAGATCACGATGAGCGCATTGCCGGTGCTGTCTCCGGCGGAAATGACCATATCTCCGGACGTCTTTCCGTGGCATATCAGAAATTTGGCGGCTGGTTTGACGGTAACGGCGATGCCACCCTGCTTGATAACACCCAGACCGGCCTGCAGCACTCCAATCGGCTGGACATCATGGGAACCGGTACGCTGAACATCGATGAATCCCGGCAGCTTCAACTGATAACGCAGTACTATAAAAGTCAGGGAGACGACAATTACGGGCTTAATCTCGGGAAAGGCTTTTCCGCCATCAGCGGGAGCAGCACACCATACGTCAGTAAGGGGCTGAATTCTGACCGCATTCCCGGCACTGAGCGGCATTTGATCAGCCTGCAGTACTCTGACAGTGATTTCCTGGGACAGGAACTGGTCGGTCAGGTTTACTACCGCGATGAGTCGTTGCGGTACTACCCGTTCCCGACGGTAAATGCGAATAAACAGGCGACGGCTTTCTCCTCGTCACAGCAGGATACCGACCAGTACGGCATGAAACTGACTCTGAACAGCCAACTGATGGACGGCTGGCAAATCACCTGGGGGCTGGATGCTGAGCATGAGCGCTTTACCTCCAACCAGATGTTCTTCGATCTGGCTCAGGCAAGTGCTTCCGGAGGGCTGAACAACCATAAGATTTACACCACCGGGCGCTATCCGTCATATGACATCACCAATCTGGCGGCCTTCCTGCAATCCAGCTATGACATTAATGATATTTTTACCGTTAGCGGTGGCGTACGCTATCAGTATACTGAGAACAGGGTAGATGATTTCATCGACTACACGCAGCAACAGAAGATTGCTGCCGGGAAGGCGATATCTGCCGACGCCATTCCTGGTGGTTCGGTAGATTACGATAACTTTCTGTTCAATGCTGGTCTGCTGATGCACATCACCGAACGTCAGCAGGCATGGTTCAATTTTTCCCAGGGGGTGGCATTGCCGGATCCGGGGAAATATTATGGTCGCGGCATCTATGGTGCAGCAGTGAACGGCCATCTTTCCCTGACAAAGAGCGTGAACGTCAGCGACAGTAAGCTGGAAGGCGTGAAAGTCGATTCTTATGAACTGGGCTGGCGCTTTACCGGTGACAACCTGCGGACTCAAATCGCGGCATATTACTCGCTTTCCAATAAGAGCGTGGAAAGGAATAAAGATCTGACCATCAGTGTGAAGGACGACAGGCGCCGTATTTACGGCGTGGAAGGTGCGGTGGACTACCTGATCCCGGATACTGACTGGAGTACCGGTGTGAACTTCAATGTGCTGAAAACCGAGTCGAAAGTGAACGGTCAATGGCAAAAATATGACGTGAAGGAATCAAGTCCATCGAAAGCGACAGCTTACATTAACTGGGCGCCGGAACCGTGGAGTCTGCGTGTACAGAGCACCACTTCTTTCGACGTAAGCGATGCAGAGGGTAACGATATTAATGGTTACACTACCGTCGATTTTATCAGTAGTTGGCAGCTTCCGGTGGGAACACTCAGCTTCAGCGTTGAGAACCTCTTCGACCGTGACTATACCACTGTCTGGGGACAGCGTGCACCTCTGTACTACAGCCCGGGTTACGGCCCTGCTTCACTGTACGACTACAAAGGCCGGGGCCGAACCTTTGGTCTGAACTACTCAGTGCTGTTCTGACGGGGATGCTTTTGCAACAAGGGTATGCTGTAAACAACATGGTCCTTGGTGGCCATGTTGTTTACAGCCAGTATAATATACAGCCTTAACAAGATATTCCGTCTCCGGAATGGACTGTTCACCACTGAATAACATTATTTCTGTTTTATGGATCTTTGACTGAAATTTATCGCATATCCTCATTTCATTGTCCGTCTGAAAACTAACCTTACAAGTAAGCGTCGTCTCAGCACCGTCTGGCAGATCCTGAAATTCCTGAGAGGATGATCTGCGCGTAAGCGTCAACGGAGCACCGTATTGACGCTTATTTATTGGTGAGTGCTACGTTCCATGGCAGGAGTTCGTCAACACGGTTGGAAGGCCATTCCGGCA
>NZ_MIIV01000066.1:0-39520 GCF_001743015.1 Shigella sp. FC1567 | reverse complement strand
GCTTATAATCTGGTGAGATATCAGATGATTAAAATGGCGGAACATCTGAAAGGTTACTGGCCGAATCAACTGAGTTTCTCAGAATCATGCGGAATGGTGATGAGAATGCTGATGACATTGCAGGGCGCTTCACCGGGACGTATACCGGAGCTGATGCGCGATCTTGCAAGTATGGGACAACTTGTGAAATTACCGACGAGAAGGGGAAGGGCCTTCCGAGAGTGGTAAAGGAGAGGCCCTGGAAATACCCCACAGCCCCGAAAAAGAGCCAGTCAGTTGCTTAACTGACTGGCATTACGGCCATGTGCCGGGGTTTCTTTTTGACTAATTGTTCTGATAAATATCTTTATACAAACGGCTTTCAAAACGCACTAACGGAATACGGCGATTACGCTGATCCGCCGGTTCTACTGCATAGCCAGAAAGATATTGTACAAACGCCATTCGTTGCCCGCTCGCTGTGGTAATGAATCCCGCCAGGTTATATACCCCCTGCAACGAACCGGTTTTCGCTGAGACTTTTCCATCCACGCCCGCCTGATGCAGACCTGCACGGTACTGCAAAGAGCCATCATAGCCCGCCAGCGGCAGCATGGAGATAAAGTTAAGTTCATTGTCGTGTTGGGCAATGTATTGCAACACCTGCATCATGGTGGCGGGGGCAATCAGGTTATGCCGCGAAAGCCCTGAACCATCGGCAATAATGGTGTTTCCAATATCGACACCGGCTTGCTGGCGCAGGATCTGACGCACGGCGTCCGACCCGGCCCGCCATGTTCCAGGCACATTGAAGCGCGCATGGCCTATCATGCGGAAAACCGTATCGGCGATCATGTTGTCCGACTTTTTCAGCATAATCTTAAGCAGATCGTGCAACGGGGCCGACTGTTTACTGGCAACTACCGTTCCAGGTTCGTTAACCTGAGTCTGGCGCAGCAGTGTTCCGCTCCAGGTGATACCTGCCTGTTTTAACTCATCTTTCAGAATTGCCCCGGCATAGCTGGCTCCATCCTGCACGGCAAAAGCCAACGGGAGCGGCTCAGAACGTTGTGGCAGGCATCCCGTCAGCGTAAAGCGGTTCAGGTCGCCTGGTATGACATCCAGTTCGCAGTATTGCGCTTCGGCAGAACCTCGGGGGAGGGTGCGTACCTGGCTGAACATCGTAACGGGGTAATAAGATGCCACGCGTATAAAAGCCATATCACCAGGTTTTGGGGCACTGTAGAGCGAGACGGAGAAACAGTTGCGGTCAACTATGGCAGCGGCAGGCGGAGCGCTAAAGCATTGTGTCATGTCATTCCATGGCCAGCCGGGGGCTTTATCGTGGCTGGCGAAAATGGAGGTATCTATCAACACATTGCCATCGATTTGGTTGACGCCAGATTTTTTCAAAGTCGCGATCATATTGCGAATATCCTGACGTTTTAACGTCGGATCGGCACCAAATCGCGCCACTAAGTCACCCTTAAGTACGCCGTTTTCCACATTGCCTTTGGTTTCAAGCGTCGTGGTGAAACGAAAATCGGGGCCGAGTTGAATCAACGCCGCCAGCGCAGTAATCACTTTCTGCGTACTGGCGGGCAGCGCCATCTGCTGACTGTGGTAATCAATAGCGGGGGCCGACGCGCCGACTTTTTGCACCATCAGGGCAAGGTTGGCACCAGCGGGGAGTTGAGTAACGTACTCATCAACATTCGCGGCCTGAACACTGAACGCTATACAGCTGGTCAATCCGATGATAAATCTGGAAAATCGCATAATCTCGCGCTAACAACCTGGAATCGAGCCGTCATACTACGGCGCAACGCCCTATAAAGTAAACGATGACCCTTCGGGAACTTCAGGGTAAAATGACTATCAAAATGTGAATTGTAGCTGACCTGGGACTTGTACCCGGGTCGGTATTTTTTTGCTTCTGGTCCCGGTGAGGAGTTATGCCGGGCAGGCCGAACAGCCGGGGTGGGTGAAGACTTGCCCCATCAGGAATATTCAAGAGGTATAACAAATGCAAGCTATTCCGATGACCTTACGCGGCGCTGAAAAATTACGCGAAGAGCTGGATTTTCTGAAATCTGTGCGCCGTCCTGAAATCATTGCTGCTATCGCGGAAGCGCGTGAGCATGGCGACCTGAAAGAAAACGCCGAATACCACGCAGCTCGTGAACAGCAGGGTTTCTGCGAAGGCCGTATTAAAGACATCGAAGCCAAGCTGTCGAACGCGCAGGTGATTGATGTCACCAAAATGCCCAACAATGGGCGCGTTATTTTTGGTGCTACCGTAACGGTGCTGAATCTGGATTCTGACGAAGAACAGACTTATCGCATCGTTGGCGATGACGAAGCTGACTTTAAACAAAACCTGATTTCTGTAAACTCGCCTATTGCTCGTGGCCTGATCGGCAAAGAAGAAGATGATGTTGTGGTCATCAAAACGCCGGGCGGCGAAGTAGAATTTGAAGTAATTAAGGTGGAATACCTGTAAGAATTACCCAATACATCAAGATGTTGATGTATTGTAAAGAAAGGAAAAAGGCCGCTATGCGGCCTTTTATCAACGAACAGAGCGTGGCATTTTGCTCTCCTGCCTGCGGAAAACCCCTCGTTTTACACAGCAAATGTGTGTAACTTTAGGATAATCTTAGCGTGGCAGCGAGATTTTACGTTCTTTAGTTGGGCGATAAAGCACCAGCGTTTTACCGATGACCTGTACATTACAGGCGCCGGTTTCGCGCACGATAGCTTCCACGATCAAGGTTTTTGTTTCGCGATCTTCGGTGGCGATTTTCACCTTGATGAGTTCATGGTGCTCTAACGCTTGTTCAATCTCGGCCAGCACCCCTTCGGTCAAACCATTACTGCCAAGCAGAACAACTGGCTTGAGCGGATGTGCCAGACCTTTCAGGTGCTGTTTTTGTTTAGTACTCAGATTCATCGTATTTTTTGCTTACGTTGGGATTGAAAACGGGTCATTCTACCGCCATCTCCCATATATCACCAAATAGGCGCGTAAAAATTTACGCAATTGGTTACGATGAGTTATCCCCATGGGAAAGTTAAATGACAGGTAAGAAGCGTTCTGCCAGCTCCAGCCGCTGGCTTCAGGAACACTTTAGCGATAAATATGTTCAACAGGCACAGAAAAAGGGGTTACGTTCCCGTGCCTGGTTTAAACTTGATGAAATACAGCAAAGTGACAAACTCTTTAAACCGGGAATGACGGTTGTCGACCTTGGTGCTGCTCCGGGTGGTTGGTCACAATATGTGGTCACCCAAATTGGCGGCAAAGGCCGCATCATCGCTTGCGATCTTTTACCTATGGATCCTATCGTTGGTGTGGACTTTCTTCAGGGCGATTTTCGTGATGAACTGGTGATGAAAGCACTGCTGGAGCGCGTTGGCGACAGCAAAGTCCAGGTTGTCATGTCCGATATGGCACCAAACATGAGCGGAACACCGGCGGTGGATATCCCCCGTGCCATGTATCTGGTGGAACTGGCGTTAGAAATGTGTCGTGATGTATTAGCGCCAGGTGGCAGTTTTGTAGTGAAGGTGTTCCAGGGCGAAGGTTTCGATGAGTATCTAAGGGAAATTCGCTCCCTGTTTACGAAGGTCAAAGTTCGTAAGCCGGACTCTTCTCGTGCACGTTCGCGGGAAGTGTATATTGTAGCGACCGGGCGTAAACCCTAACCGGGAGATTTCAGACGAAAGTTTGAAAGATGCTGGATATAGAGTATCCTGACGCTGTTTTTAACACAGTTGTAATAAGAGGTTAATCCCTTGAGTGACATGGCGAAAAACCTAATACTCTGGCTGGTCATTGCCGTTGTGCTGATGTCAGTATTCCAGAGCTTTGGGCCCAGCGAGTCTAATGGCCGTAAGGTGGATTACTCTACCTTCCTACAAGAGGTCAATAACGACCAGGTTCGTGAAGCGCGTATCAACGGACGTGAAATCAACGTTACCAAGAAAGATAGTAACCGTTATACCACTTACATTCCGGTTCAGGATCCGAAATTACTGGATAACCTGTTGACCAAGAACGTCAAGGTTGTCGGTGAACCGCCTGAAGAACCAAGCCTGCTGGCTTCTATCTTCATCTCTTGGTTCCCGATGCTGTTGCTGATTGGTGTCTGGATCTTCTTCATGCGTCAAATGCAGGGCGGCGGTGGCAAAGGTGCCATGTCGTTTGGTAAGAGCAAAGCGCGCATGCTGACGGAAGATCAGATCAAAACGACCTTTGCTGACGTTGCGGGCTGCGACGAAGCAAAAGAAGAAGTTGCTGAACTGGTAGAGTATCTGCGCGAGCCGAGCCGCTTCCAGAAACTCGGCGGTAAGATCCCGAAAGGCGTCCTGATGGTCGGTCCTCCGGGTACCGGTAAAACGTTGCTGGCGAAAGCGATTGCAGGCGAAGCGAAAGTTCCGTTCTTTACTATCTCCGGTTCTGACTTCGTAGAAATGTTCGTCGGTGTGGGTGCATCCCGTGTTCGTGACATGTTCGAACAGGCGAAGAAAGCGGCACCGTGCATCATCTTTATCGATGAAATCGACGCCGTAGGCCGCCAGCGTGGCGCTGGTCTGGGCGGTGGTCACGATGAACGTGAACAGACTCTGAACCAGATGCTGGTTGAGATGGATGGCTTCGAAGGTAACGAAGGTATCATCGTTATCGCCGCGACTAACCGTCCGGACGTTCTTGACCCAGCCCTGCTGCGTCCTGGCCGTTTCGACCGTCAGGTTGTGGTTGGCTTGCCAGATGTTCGCGGTCGTGAGCAGATCCTGAAAGTTCACATGCGTCGCGTACCATTGGCACCCGATATCGACGCGGCAATCATTGCCCGTGGTACTCCTGGTTTCTCCGGTGCTGACCTGGCGAACCTGGTAAACGAAGCGGCACTGTTCGCTGCTCGTGGCAACAAACGCGTTGTGTCGATGATTGAGTTCGAAAAAGCGAAAGATAAAATCATGATGGGTGCGGAACGTCGCTCCATGGTGATGACGGAAGCGCAGAAAGAATCGACGGCTTACCACGAAGCGGGTCATGCGATTATCGGTCGCTTGGTGCCGGAACACGATCCGGTGCACAAAGTGACGATTATCCCACGCGGTCGTGCGCTGGGTGTGACTTTCTTCTTGCCTGAGGGCGACGCAATCAGCGCCAGCCGTCAGAAACTGGAAAGCCAGATTTCTACGCTGTACGGTGGTCGTCTGGCAGAAGAGATCATCTACGGGCCGGAACATGTTTCTACCGGTGCGTCCAACGATATTAAAGTTGCGACCAACCTGGCGCGTAATATGGTGACTCAGTGGGGCTTCTCTGAGAAATTGGGTCCACTGCTGTACGCGGAAGAAGAAGGTGAAGTGTTCCTCGGCCGTAGCGTAGCGAAAGCGAAACATATGTCCGATGAAACTGCACGTATCATCGACCAGGAAGTGAAAGCACTGATTGAGCGTAACTATAATCGTGCGCGTCAGCTTCTGACCGACAATATGGATATTCTGCATGCGATGAAAGATGCTCTCATGAAATATGAGACTATCGACGCACCGCAGATTGATGACCTGATGGCACGTCGCGATGTACGTCCGCCAGCGGGCTGGGAAGAACCAGGCGCTTCTAACAATTCTGGCGACAATGGTAGTCCAAAGGCTCCTCGTCCGGTTGATGAACCGCGTACGCCGAACCCGGGTAACACCATGTCAGAGCAGTTAGGCGACAAGTAAGTTCCCGCATCAGATGACTGTATTTGTACCGAAAACCCCGGGGCGTGCTCCGGGGTTTTTTCTTATCAATTCATACCAGGGATAACACCATGAAACTCTTTGCCCAGGGCACTTCACTGGACCTTAGCCATCCTCACGTAATGGGGATCCTCAACGTCACGCCTGATTCCTTTTCGGATGGTGGCACGCATAACTCGCTGATAGATGCGGTGAAACATGCGAATCTGATGATCAACGCTGGCGCGACGATCATTGACGTTGGTGGCGAGTCCACGCGCCCAGGGGCGGCGGAAGTTAGCGTTGAAGAAGAGTTGCAACGTGTTATTCCTGTGGTTGAGGCAATTGCTCAACGCTTCGAAGTCTGGCTCTCGGTAGATACATCCAAACCAGAAGTCATCCGTGAGTCAGCGAAAGTTGGCGCTCACATTATTAACGATATCCGCTCCCTTTCCGAACCTGGCGCTCTGGAGGCGGCGGCAGAAACCGGTTTACCGGTTTGTCTGATGCATATGCAGGGAAATCCAAAAACCATGCAGGAAGCTCCGAAGTATGACGATGTCTTTGCAGAAGTGAATCGCTACTTTATTGAGCAAATAGCACGTTGCGAGCAGGCGGGTATCGCAAAAGAGAAATTGTTGCTCGACCCCGGATTCGGTTTCGGTAAAAATCTCTCCCATAACTATTCATTACTGGCGCGCCTGGCTGAATTTCACCATTTCAACCTGCCGCTGTTGGTAGGTATGTCACGAAAATCGATGATTGGGCAGCTGCTGAACGTGGGGCCGTCCGAGCGCCTGAGCGGTAGTCTGGCCTGTGCGGTCATTGCCGCAATGCAAGGCGCGCACATTATTCGTGTTCATGACGTCAAAGAAACCGTAGAAGCGATGCGGGTGGTGGAAGCCACTCTGTCTGCAAAGGAAAACAAACGCTATGAGTAATCGTAAATATTTCGGTACCGATGGGATTCGTGGTCGTGTAGGGGATGCGCCGATCACACCTGATTTTGTGCTTAAGCTGGGTTGGGCCGCGGGTAAAGTGCTGGCGCGCCACGGCTCCCGTAAGATCATTATTAGTAAAGACACGCGTATTTCTGGCTATATGCTGGAGTCAGCACTGGAAGCGGGTCTGGCGGCAGCGGGCCTTTCCGCACTCTTCACTGGCCCGATGCCAACACCGGCCGTGGCTTATCTGACGCGTACCTTCCGCGCAGAGGCCGGAATTGTGATATCTGCATCGCATAACCCGTTCTACGATAATGGCATTAAATTTTTCTCTATCGACGGCACCAAACTACCGGATGCGGTAGAAGAGGCCATCGAAGCGGAAATGGAAAAAGAGATCAGCTGTGTTGATTCGGCAGAACTGGGTAAAGCCAGCCGTATCGTTGATGCTGCGGGTCGCTATATCGAGTTTTGCAAAGCCACGTTCCCGAACGAACTTAGCCTCAGCGAACTGAAGATTGTGGTGGATTGCGCAAACGGTGCGACTTATCACATCGCGCCGAACGTGCTGCGTGAACTGGGGGCGAACGTTATCGCTATCGGTTGTGAGCCGAACGGTGTAAACATCAATGCCGAAGTGGGGGCTACCGACGTTCGCGCGCTCCAGGCTCGTGTGCTGGCTGAAAAAGCGGATCTCGGTATTGCCTTCGACGGCGACGGCGATCGCGTGATTATGGTTGACCATGAAGGCAATAAAGTCGATGGTGATCAGATCATGTATATCATCGCGCGTGAAGGTCTTCGTCAGGGCCAGCTGCGTGGTGGTGCTGTGGGTACATTGATGAGTAACATGGGGCTTGAGCTGGCGCTGAAACAGTTAGGTATTCCATTTGCGCGCGCGAAAGTGGGTGACCGCTACGTACTGGAAAAAATGCAGGAGAAAGGCTGGCGTATCGGTGCAGAGAATTCCGGTCATGTGATCCTGCTGGATAAAACCACTACCGGTGACGGCATCGTTGCTGGCTTGCAGGTGCTGGCGGCGATGGCACGTAACCATATGAGCCTGCACGACCTTTGCAGCGGCATGAAAATGTTCCCGCAGATTCTGGTTAACGTGCGTTACACCGCAGGTAGCGGCGATCCGCTTGAGCATGAGTCAGTTAAAGCCGTGACCGCAGAGGTTGAAGCTGCGCTGGGCAACCGTGGACGCGTGTTGCTGCGTAAATCCGGCACCGAACCGTTAATTCGCGTGATGGTGGAAGGCGAAGACGAAGCGCAGGTGACTGAATTTGCACACCGCATCGCCGATGCAGTAAAAGCCGTTTAAAACGATAAATGACTGGCTAAAAAGGCGGCGATTGTCGCCTTTTTTCTCAGCGAACACATCGGTTTTGCTGTTTTTTTCCGCAGTTGATACAATGCGATAAAATTGCCCTTGCGAAGGTCATTCGCTTTGGTTAGTATTCACACCCGCTTCAGTGGGAAAGATTAAAAACTCCCGCTTTATTGGTTGAAGCATTGGTACGCGGCAACTCCGCAAGGAACAGGTTGATTATGTACGAAGCTCTTTTGGTAGTTTTCCTTATTGTGGCAATTGGCCTTGTTGGTCTGATCATGCTGCAGCAAGGTAAAGGCGCTGATATGGGAGCCTCCTTCGGAGCAGGCGCTTCCGCTACGCTGTTTGGTTCAAGTGGTTCTGGTAACTTCATGACCCGCATGACGGCGCTGCTGGCAACGTTATTCTTCATCATCAGTCTGGTGCTGGGTAACATCAACAGCAACAAAACCAATAAAGGTAGCGAATGGGAAAATCTGAGTGCACCGGCGAAAACCGAACAAACTCAACCAGCTGCTCCGGCTAAGCCGACCAGCGATATCCCGAACTAAAAAGTAGTATCCGTGCCGAGGTGGTGGAATTGGTAGACACGCTACCTTGAGGTGGTAGTGCCCAATAGGGCTTACGGGTTCAAGTCCCGTCCTCGGTACCAAACTCCAGAAAAGAGACGCTGAAAAGCGTCTTTTTTCGTTTTGGTCCTGGTCTGAGGAATGGTTGTCAGGTATCTGTATCTCGTCCAGTTGCTTTACTCGTAGCTGGTACCTTGAAACGATGGTGCCGGTACGCCTTAGTTATAAACTTTTCCCTTCTGCTGACATAATTGGCACTTTATTGTGTCAACTCCAGTTCCGGTACGAATACGGATATGTTTACTTCTCGATAAACCATCCTGCTCCTGTCAGTATAACTACTGATGGCTACGTTCTGCGTAATGTTTAGAGACGCATTGATAATGTTATTTAATTACTGAGAACGCAATGGCCGCATCATTTAAAAAGAAAAAACTAACAGTGTTTCGGTCTGATATGGATCAGAGTTGAAAAACATGTCTGATATAAAATTGAACATTGTTGATAATTGTTTATATTGGTTGTGAACTTGGATTTCTGGATGACAGTATTCAACAAATTTGCTAGAAGTTTTAAATCTCATTGGTTGTTGTATCTTTGTGTTATTGTTTTTGGTATTACGAACTTAGTCGCCTCTTCCGGCGCGCATATGGTTCAGCGATTGCTGTTCTTCGTCCTGACCATCCTGGTTGTAAAACGTATATCATCCCTTCCGCTTCGCCTGCTTGTTGCCGCACCATTTGTGTTACTGACTGCGGCAGACATGAGTATTAGCCTCTATTCATGGTGTACCTTTGGTACAACTTTCAATGATGGATTTGCGATTAGTGTGCTCCAGAGTGATCCGGATGAAGTTGTCAAAATGCTGGGGATGTATATCCCTTATCTATGTGCCTTTGCTTTTTTATCCCTTCTTTTTTGGGCAGTAATAATAAAATATGATGTTTCCTTGCCGACAAAAAAAGTGACAGGAATATTATTGCTGATTGTCATTTCGGGCAGTTTATTTTCCGCTTGTCAATTTGCTTATAAAGATGCAAAAAATAAAAAAACGTTCAGTCCATATATACTAGCGTCGCGATTTGCTACCTATACGCCGTTTTTCAATCTCAACTATTTTGCTTTAGCAGCGAAAGAGCATCAAAGATTACTCTCAATTGCAAACACGGTGCCGTATTTTCAATTATCAGTCAGGGATACAGGTATTGATACCTACGTGTTGATTGTGGGGGAGTCTGTACGTGTCGACAATATGTCTTTGTATGGATATACACGCTCTACGACACCGCAAGTTGAAGCACAAAGAAAACAGATCAAACTGTTTAATCAAGCAATAAGCAGCGCACCTTACACTGCGCTGTCGGTTCCCCTTTCTTTAACTGCTGATTCTGTTTTGAGTCATGACATTCATAATTACCCCGACAACATTATTAATATGGCTAATCAAGCAGGATTTCAGACTTTCTGGCTAAGCTCGCAATCCGCTTTTCGGCAGAATGGTACTGCAGTTACCAGTATCGCCATGCGCGCCATGGAAACAGTTTATGTCAGAGGATTTGATGAATTGTTGTTGCCGCATTTATCGCAAGCATTACAGCAAAATACGCAGCAAAAGAAACTGATTGTTCTTCATTTAAATGGAAGCCATGAACCGGCTTGTAGCGCCTATCCGCAATCCAGCGCCGTGTTTCAACCGCAGGACGATCAGGATGCCTGCTATGACAACTCCATTCATTACACAGATAGTTTGCTAGGTCAGGTTTTTGAATTATTAAAAGATCGCCGCGCCTCGGTCATGTATTTTGCCGACCACGGCCTGGAACGTGACCCAACGAAGAAGAACGTCTATTTTCATGGAGGCAGGGAGGCTAGCCAGCAGGCATATCATGTCCCGATGTTTATCTGGTATAGCCCCGTTCTTGGGGATGGCGTGGATCGCACAACGGAAAACAACATCTTTTCGACAGCTTACAATAATTACCTTATTAATGCGTGGATGGGGGTAACAAAGCCGGAACAGCCGCAAACGCTTGAGGAAGTGATTGCACACTATAAAGGAGACTCACGGGTTGTGGATGCAAACCATGATGTTTTCGATTATGTGATGTTCAGAAAGGAGTTTACAGAGGATAAGCAAGGTAACCCCCCCCCTGAAGGGCAGGGTTGATGTCGAATTACTGGCCTTTGTTTTCCATATTCTCCACCTGCGGCACGCCTGAAGTGGCAGAGGAGGAGAGCAGGCCAGTTTTGGCATAACCAAAAAGTTTCTCTCGGGTATCAGTGATATCCAGATTACGCATGGTCAATTGACCAATACGATCATCTGGCGAGAACACCGAGTCGCCTTTTTCCATCGTCAGACGCTCTGGCTTGTAGGTCAGGTTCTCTGAGACGGTATTCAGGATTGAATAATCGTTCCCACGGCGCAGCTCCAGGGTAACTTCACCAGTGATCTGGCTGGCAACCCAGCGTTGCAGAGAGTCACGCAGCATCAGCGCCTGGGAGTCAAACCAACGCCCCTGGTACAGTAGACGGCCCAACTGACGACCATGCGCGTGATACTGCTCAATGGTGTCTTCGTTGTGAATACCGGTCAACAGACGTTCATACGCAATGTGCAGCAGTGCCATCCCCGGAGCTTCGTAAATACCACGGCTTTTCGCTTCGATGATACGGTTCTCAATCTGGTCGCTCATGCCCAGGCCGTGACGACCGCCGATGCGGTTAGCTTCCAGCATCATTTCTACGTCGTTGCTAAAGGTTTTACCGTTCAGCGCCACCGGATGACCTTGCTCAAAGCGTACTGTGACTTCTTCTGCCGGGATCTTCACGCTCTCATCCCAGAATTTCACGCCCATAATCGGGTTGACGATTTTGACGCTGGAGTTGAGGTATTCCAGATCCTTCGCTTCATGCGTTGCACCAAGCATGTTGGAGTCTGTGGAGTAGGCTTTTTCGACAGACATTTTGTAGTCGAAACCGCAGGCAATCATAAATTCAGACATCTCATGACGGCCGCCCAGTTCATCAATAAAGTCAGTATCAAGCCACGGTTTGTAAATCTGCAGTTCAGCATTGGTCAGCAGACCATAACGATAGAAACGTTCGATATCGTTTCCTTTATAGGTGCTACCGTCACCCCAGATATTCACGCCATCTTCTTTCATCGCAGCAACCAGCATGGTACCAGTCACGGCGCGGCCCAGCGGCGTCGTGTTGAAATAGGTCAGGCCGCCGGTGGTGTTATGAAATGCGCCACACTGAATAGCGGCAATACCTTCGGCCACCAGTTGTTTGCGGCAGTCGATCAGACGTGCGTTCTCCGCGCCGTATTCCATGGCACGACGAGGGATCGCATCATAATCCTCTTCGTCTGGCTGGCCTAGGTTTGCAGTATATGCATAAGGAACCGCTCCCTTTTGTCGCATCCACAGCAGTGCGGCACTGGTGTCCAGACCGCCAGAAAAAGCGATACCAATACGTTGACCTACCGGGAGATGCTTGAGAATCGTCGTCATAAAATAACACCCTGCTTAATTAACTGATGATGAGCCTGGATTTCCGCTCTCACTGAATTTTTATGCAAAATAAATGAGTTTTCATTTAATCATCTTTTATCGGAGACAGGAAGAGTTTAGTGTGTTTTTTGTAAAATAATGCGCTTAAGGGAGAGCAGGAGAAGGCAAAAGTATTCAACAAATGAAAGTGAACTGGATATTCATTCACGTGATTAGCAATAAACGTTGACAAAATGTGGCATGGATCACTATAATGCCTGCAGATTTTACGTCCCGTCTCGGTACACCAAATCCCAGCAGTATTTGCATCTTTTACCCAAAACGAGTAGAATTTGCCGAGTTTCAGGCGCGGGGTGGAGCAGCCTGGTAGCTCGTCGGGCTCATAACCCGAAGGTCGTCGGTTCAAATCCGGCCCCCGCAACCACTTTCCCTTAGAGTCCTTTTTCAAATATACTGTGAAGACTTCGGCCTTCGTAGTGGGATTTGAAAAAATCCTTCTGGAAAGTGCTCCAGACCGCAGTTGCGATTATAGGGTTCAGTTATATAAAGCCCCGATTTATCGGGGTTTTTTGTTATCTGACTACAGAATAACTGGGCTTTAGGCCCTTTTTTTATGTCTTGGGGGTGGGCTTGTCCACATTAGAGCAAAAATTAACAGAGATGATTACTGCGCCAGTTGAGGCCCTGGGTTTTGAACTGGTTGGCATCGAATTTATTCGCGGTCACACATCCACACTGCGCATCTATATTGATAGTGAAGATGGCATCAATGTTGATGATTGTGCTGATGTGAGCCACCAGGTAAGTGCTGTGCTGGATGTTGAAGATCCCATCACCGTTGCTTATAACCTGGAAGTCTCCTCACCGGGTCTCGATCGCCCACTGTTCACGGCTGAACACTACGCCCGTTTTGTCGGAGAAGAGGTGACTCTGGTTCTCCGTATGGCGGTACAAAACCGTCGTAAATGGCAGGGCGTTATCAAAGCGGTAGACGGTGAAATGATCACAGTTACCGTCGAAGGTAAAGATGAAGTGTTCGCGCTGAGTAATATCCAGAAGGCGAACCTGGTTCCCCACTTTTAATAGTCTGGATGAGGTGAAAAGCCCGCGATGAACAAAGAAATTTTGGCTGTAGTTGAAGCCGTATCCAATGAAAAGGCGCTACCTCGCGAGAAGATTTTCGAAGCATTGGAAAGCGCGCTGGCGACAGCAACAAAGAAAAAATATGAACAAGAGATCGACGTCCGCGTACAGATCGATCGCAAAAGCGGTGATTTTGACACCTTCCGTCGCTGGTTAGTTGTTGATGAAGTCACCCAGCCGACCAAGGAAATCACCCTTGAAGCCGCACGTTATGAAGATGAAAGCCTGAACCTGGGCGATTACGTTGAAGATCAGATTGAGTCTGTTACCTTTGACCGTATCACTACCCAGACGGCAAAACAGGTTATCGTGCAGAAAGTGCGTGAAGCCGAACGTGCGATGGTGGTTGATCAGTTCCGTGAACACGAAGGTGAAATCATCACCGGCGTGGTGAAAAAAGTAAACCGCGACAACATCTCTCTGGAGCTGGGCAACAATGCTGAAGCCGTGATCCTGCGCGAAGATATGCTGCCGCGTGAAAACTTCCGCCCTGGCGACCGCGTTCGTGGCGTGCTCTATTCCGTTCGCCCGGAAGCGCGTGGCGCGCAACTGTTCGTCACTCGTTCCAAGCCGGAAATGCTGATCGAACTGTTCCGTATTGAAGTGCCAGAAATCGGCGAAGAAGTGATTGAAATTAAAGCAGCGGCTCGCGATCCGGGTTCTCGTGCGAAAATCGCGGTGAAAACCAACGATAAACGTATCGATCCGGTAGGTGCCTGTGTAGGTATGCGTGGCGCGCGTGTTCAGGCGGTTTCTACTGAACTGGGCGGCGAGCGTATCGATATCGTCCTGTGGGATGATAACCCGGCGCAGTTTGTGATTAACGCAATGGCACCGGCAGACGTTGCTTCTATCGTGGTGGATGAAGATAAACACACCATGGATATCGCCGTTGAAGCCGGTAACCTGGCGCAGGCGATTGGCCGTAACGGTCAGAACGTGCGTCTGGCTTCGCAGCTGAGCGGTTGGGAACTCAACGTGATGACCGTTGACGACCTGCAGGCTAAGCATCAGGCGGAAGCGCACGCAGCGATCGACACCTTCACCAAATATCTCGACATCGACGAAGACTTCGCGACTGTTCTGGTAGAAGAAGGCTTCTCGACGCTGGAAGAACTGGCCTATGTGCCGATGAAAGAGCTGTTGGAAATCGAAGGCCTTGATGAGCCGACCGTTGAAGCACTGCGCGAGCGTGCTAAAAATGCACTGGCCACCATTGCACAGGCCCAGGAAGAAAGCCTCGGTGATAACAAACCGGCTGACGATCTGCTGAACCTTGAAGGGATAGATCGTGATTTGGCATTCAAACTGGCCGCCCGTGGCGTTTGTACGCTGGAAGATCTCGCCGAACAGGGCATTGATGATCTGGCTGATATCGAAGGGGTGACCGACGAAAAAGCCGGAGCACTGATTATGGCTGCCCGTAATATTTGCTGGTTCGGTGACGAAGCGTAATAAACTGTAGCAGGAAGGAACAGCATGACAGATGTAACGATTAAAACGCTGGCCGCAGAGCGACAGACCTCCGTGGAACGCCTGGTACAGCAATTTGCTGATGCAGGTATCCGGAAGTCTGCTGACGACTCTGTGTCCGCACAAGAGAAACAGACTTTGATTGACCACCTGAATCAGAAAAATTCAGGCCCGGACAAATTGACGCTGCAACGTAAAACACGCAGCACCCTTAACATTCCTGGTACCGGTGGAAAAAGCAAATCGGTACAAATCGAAGTCCGCAAGAAACGCACCTTTGTGAAACGCGATCCGCAAGAGGCTGAACGCCTTGCAGCGGAAGAGCAAGCCCGTCGTGAGGCAGAAGAATCGGCTAAACGCGAGGCGCAACAAAAAGCTGAACGTGAGGCCGCAGAACAAGCTAAGCGTGAAGCTGCTGAACAAGCGAAACGTGAAGCTGCGGAAAAAGACAAAGTGAGCAATCAACAAGACGATATGACTAAAAACGCCCAGGCTGAAAAAGCCCGCCGTGAGCAGGAAGCTGCAGAGCTCAAGCGTAAAGCTGAAGAAGAAGCGCGTCGTAAACTCGAAGAAGAAGCACGTCGCGTTGCTGAAGAAGCACGTCGTATGGCGGAAGAAAACAAATGGACTGATAACGCGGAACCGACTGAAGATTCCAGCGATTATCACGTCACTACTTCTCAACATGCTCGCCAGGCAGAAGACGAAAGCGATCGTGAAGTCGAAGGCGGCCGTGGCCGTGGTCGTAACGCGAAAGCAGCGCGTCCGAAGAAAGGCAACAAACACGCTGAATCAAAAGCTGATCGTGAAGAAGCTCGCGCAGCAGTACGTGGAGGTAAAGGCGGAAAACGTAAAGGTTCTTCCCTGCAGCAAGGCTTCCAGAAGCCAGCTCAGGCCGTTAACCGTGACGTTGTGATCGGCGAAACCATCACCGTTGGCGAACTGGCGAACAAGATGGCGGTTAAAGGCTCTCAGGTCATCAAAGCGATGATGAAACTGGGCGCAATGGCAACCATCAACCAGGTTATCGATCAGGAAACCGCACAGCTGGTTGCTGAAGAGATGGGCCACAAAGTTATCCTGCGTCGTGAAAACGAGCTGGAAGAGGCGGTAATGAGCGACCGTGACACGGGGGCTGCGGCTGAACCGCGCGCGCCGGTTGTGACCATCATGGGTCACGTTGACCACGGTAAAACCTCTCTGCTGGACTACATTCGTTCAACGAAAGTGGCCTCTGGCGAAGCGGGCGGCATTACCCAGCACATTGGTGCATACCACGTTGAAACTGAAAACGGCATGATCACCTTCCTGGACACCCCAGGGCACGCCGCGTTTACTTCAATGCGTGCTCGTGGTGCGCAGGCAACGGACATCGTAGTCCTGGTTGTTGCTGCCGACGACGGCGTGATGCCGCAGACCATCGAAGCAATCCAGCACGCGAAAGCGGCGCAGGTACCGGTGGTGGTTGCAGTGAACAAGATTGATAAACCAGAAGCCGATCCGGATCGTGTTAAGAACGAACTCTCCCAGTATGGCATCCTGCCAGAAGAGTGGGGCGGTGAAAGCCAGTTCGTACACGTATCTGCGAAAGCGGGTACCGGCATCGATGAACTGCTGGACGCTATCCTGCTGCAGGCGGAAGTTCTGGAGCTGAAAGCGGTACGTAAAGGTATGGCGAGCGGTGCGGTTATCGAATCCTTCCTCGATAAAGGTCGTGGTCCGGTTGCTACCGTTCTGGTACGTGAAGGTACTCTGCACAAGGGCGATATCGTTCTGTGTGGCTTCGAATACGGTCGTGTTCGTGCGATGCGTAACGAACTGGGTCAGGAAGTGCTGGAAGCGGGTCCGTCCATTCCGGTGGAAATCCTCGGCCTGTCCGGCGTACCGGCTGCGGGTGATGAAGTTACCGTTGTACGTGACGAGAAGAAAGCGCGTGAAGTTGCACTGTATCGTCAGGGTAAATTCCGCGAAGTTAAACTGGCGCGTCAGCAGAAATCTAAACTCGAGAACATGTTCGCCAACATGACCGAAGGCGAAGTTCACGAAGTGAACATCGTCCTGAAGGCAGACGTACAGGGTTCTGTGGAAGCGATCTCCGACTCCTTGCTGAAACTGTCTACTGACGAAGTTAAAGTGAAGATCATCGGTTCTGGCGTAGGTGGTATCACCGAAACCGACGCCACCCTGGCTGCGGCGTCCAACGCCATCCTGGTTGGCTTCAACGTACGTGCTGATGCCTCTGCACGTAAAGTGATTGAAGCGGAAAGCCTAGATCTGCGTTACTACTCCGTCATCTATAACCTGATTGACGAAGTGAAAGCGGCGATGAGCGGTATGCTGTCTCCGGAACTGAAACAGCAGATTATCGGTCTGGCGGAAGTTCGTGACGTGTTCAAATCGCCGAAATTTGGTGCCATCGCAGGCTGTATGGTTACCGAAGGTGTGGTTAAACGTCACAACCCGATCCGCGTTCTGCGTGACAACGTGGTTATCTACGAAGGCGAGCTGGAGTCCCTGCGCCGCTTCAAAGATGACGTTAACGAAGTCCGTAACGGTATGGAATGTGGTATCGGCGTTAAGAACTACAACGACGTCCGCACTGGCGATGTGATCGAAGTATTCGAAATCATCGAGATCCAACGTACCATCGCTTAAGGTTTTTAGGGTTCCATGCGGGATAAGGCGTTTACGCCGCATCCGGCATGGATTGCCTGATGTGACGCTGGCGCGTCTTATCAGGCCAACGTGAACAGCCCTTCCACCTGAAATTAATTTTAAAAAGGGGCTAACAGTCCCTTTTTTGTCAGGAGAATTTATTATGGCGAAAGAATTTGGTCGCCCGCAGCGCGTAGCGCAGGAAATGCAAAAAGAGATCGCTCTCATCCTGCAGCGTGAAATTAAAGATCCTCGCCTGGGCATGATGACCACCGTTTCCGGTGTCGAAATGTCTCGCGACCTGGCGTATGCCAAAGTATATGTGACGTTCCTCAACGACAAAGATGAAGACGCGGTTAAAGCGGGCATCAAAGCGTTGCAAGAAGCTTCTGGTTTCATCCGCAGCCTGCTGGGGAAAGCGATGCGCCTGCGTATCGTGCCGGAACTGACCTTCTTCTACGACAACTCTCTGGTTGAAGGGATGCGCATGTCAAACCTGGTGACCAGCGTGGTCAAACATGACGAAGAACGTCGTGTTAACCCGGACGACAGCAAGGAGGACTAATGAGTCGTCCTCGTCGTCGCGGTCGCGACATTAACGGCGTTTTGTTGCTGGATAAACCGCAGGGTATGTCCAGCAATGATGCGCTGCAAAAAGTGAAACGGATTTATAACGCCAACCGTGCCGGGCATACCGGTGCGCTGGACCCGCTGGCAACTGGCATGTTGCCAATTTGCTTCGGGGAAGCGACGAAGTTTTCCCAGTATCTGCTGGACTCCGACAAACGCTATCGGGTCATTGCGCGTCTTGGACAGCGTACCGATACTTCTGATGCCGACGGACAAATCGTTGAAGAACGTCCGGTAACCTTTAGCGCAGAGCAACTGGCGGCGGCGCTGGATACTTTCCGTGGCGATATCGAACAGATCCCTTCGATGTATTCAGCACTGAAATATCAGGGTAAAAAACTGTACGAATATGCGCGTCAGGGCATTGAAGTACCGCGTGAAGCGCGCCCGATTACCATTTATGAATTGCTGTTTATTCGCCACGAAGGCAATGAGCTGGAGCTGGAAATTCACTGCTCAAAAGGCACTTATATCCGCACCATCATTGATGACCTGGGTAAAAAACTCGGTTGTGGCGCGCATGTTATTTACCTGCGTCGTCTGGCGGTAAGTAAATATCCGGTTGAACGGATGGTGACCCTGGAACATCTGCGTGAACTGGTCGAACAAGCCGAACAGCAGGATATTCCGGCTGCGGAGTTACTTGATCCATTACTGATGCCAATGGACAGTCCAGCTTCGGACTACCCGGTGGTGAATCTTCCGTTAACGTCTTCTGTTTACTTCAAAAATGGTAACCCAGTTCGTACATCCGGTGCGCCGCTGGAAGGACTGGTTCGCGTTACAGAAGGTGAGAACGGCAAGTTTATCGGTATGGGCGAAATTGACGATGAAGGCCGCGTCGCGCCTCGTCGCCTGGTGGTTGAATACCCGGCGTAATGTTAACCGTCTTGCGATAACAAGTCGCTACGAGTAGAATACTGCCGCTTAACGTCGCGTAAATTGTTTAACACTTTGCGTAACGTACACTGGGATCGCTGAATTAGAGATCGGCGTCCTTTCATTCTATATACTTTGGAGTTTTAAAATGTCTCTAAGTACTGAAGCAACAGCTAAAATCGTTTCTGAGTTTGGTCGTGACGCAAACGACACCGGTTCTACCGAAGTTCAGGTAGCACTGCTGACTGCACAGATCAACCACCTGCAGGGCCACTTTGCAGAGCACAAAAAAGATCACCACAGCCGTCGTGGTCTGCTGCGCATGGTTTCTCAGCGTCGTAAACTGCTCGACTACCTGAAACGTAAAGACGTAGCACGTTACACCCAGCTCATCGAGCGCCTGGGTCTGCGTCGCTAATTCCTGCCGAGTTTCAGAAAAGGGGGCCTGAGTGGCCCCTTTTTTCAAGCTGACGGCAGCAATTCACTGGAAACTAATGTATTGTTGCTATGAATGATCTTCCGTTGCAGAGGTTCGCGCGGCTAATGAGAGGCTTTACCCACATAGAGCTGGGTTAGGGTTGTCATTAGTCGCGAGGATGCGCAGAAGATCGGGTATTAACACCAGTGCCGTAAGGTACTGTCTAAGAAAGAGAAAGGATATTACATTGCTTAATCCGATCGTTCGTAAATTCCAGTACGGCCAACACACCGTGACTCTGGAAACCGGCATGATGGCTCGTCAGGCTACTGCCGCTGTTATGGTTAGCATGGATGACACCGCGGTATTTGTTACCGTTGTTGGCCAGAAAAAAGCCAAACCAGGTCAGGACTTCTTCCCACTGACCGTTAACTATCAGGAGCGTACCTACGCTGCTGGTCGTATCCCGGGTAGCTTCTTCCGTCGTGAAGGTCGTCCAAGCGAAGGCGAAACCCTGATCGCGCGTCTGATTGACCGCCCGATTCGCCCGCTGTTCCCGGAAGGCTTCGTCAACGAAGTTCAGGTTATCGCCACCGTGGTTTCTGTTAACCCGCAAGTTAACCCGGATATCGTCGCGATGATTGGTGCTTCCGCAGCACTGTCTCTGTCTGGTATTCCGTTCAATGGTCCGATTGGTGCTGCTCGCGTAGGTTACATCAATGACCAGTACGTACTGAACCCGACTCAGGACGAGCTGAAAGAGAGCAAACTGGATCTGGTTGTTGCCGGTACTGAAGCCGCTGTTCTGATGGTTGAATCTGAAGCTGAACTGCTGAGCGAAGACCAGATGCTGGGCGCAGTAGTGTTCGGTCATGAACAACAGCAGGTTGTTATTCAGAACATCAATGAACTGGTGAAAGAAGCCGGTAAACCACGTTGGGACTGGCAGCCGGAGCCGGTAAACGAAGCGCTGAACGCGCGCGTTGCTGCACTGGCTGAAGCTCGCCTGAGCGATGCTTACCGCATCACCGACAAACAAGAGCGTTATGCGCAGGTTGATGTCATCAAATCTGAAACCATCGCGACGCTGCTTGCTGAAGACGAAACCCTGGACGAAAACGAACTGGGTGAAATTCTGCACGCTATCGAGAAAAACGTTGTTCGTAGCCGCGTACTGGCAGGCGAACCGCGTATCGACGGTCGTGAAAAAGATATGATCCGTGGTCTGGATGTGCGTACTGGCGTGCTGCCGCGTACTCACGGTTCTGCGCTGTTCACCCGTGGTGAAACGCAGGCGCTGGTTACCGCAACGCTGGGTACTGCTCGTGACGCGCAGGTTCTTGATGAACTGATGGGCGAACGTACCGATACCTTCCTGTTCCACTACAACTTCCCTCCGTACTCCGTAGGCGAAACCGGCATGGTCGGTTCTCCGAAGCGTCGTGAAATTGGTCACGGTCGTCTGGCGAAGCGCAGCGTGCTGGCAGTCATGCCGGATATGGACAAATTCCCGTACACCGTACGTGTTGTGTCTGAAATCACTGAATCCAACGGTTCCTCTTCTATGGCTTCCGTGTGCGGCGCGTCTCTGGCGCTGATGGACGCAGGTGTGCCGATCAAAGCTGCCGTTGCGGGTATCGCAATGGGTCTGGTGAAAGAAGGCGACAACTACGTTGTACTGTCTGACATTTTGGGCGACGAAGATCACCTGGGCGATATGGACTTCAAAGTTGCGGGTTCCCGCGAGGGTATCTCTGCATTGCAGATGGATATCAAAATTGAAGGTATCACCAAAGAGATCATGCAGGTTGCGCTGAACCAGGCTAAAGGTGCGCGTCTGCATATCCTGGGCGTAATGGAACAGGCGATCAACGCGCCGCGTGGCGATATCTCTGAGTTCGCACCGCGTATCCATACCATCAAGATCAACCCGGACAAGATCAAAGACGTTATCGGTAAAGGCGGCTCTGTTATCCGTGCCCTGACCGAAGAAACTGGCACTACCATCGAAATCGAAGATGACGGTACTGTGAAGATCGCAGCGACCGACGGCGAGAAAGCGAAACATGCTATTCGTCGTATCGAAGAGATCACTGCAGAAATCGAAGTGGGCCGCGTCTACACTGGTAAAGTGACCCGTATCGTTGACTTTGGCGCATTTGTTGCCATCGGCGGCGGTAAAGAAGGTCTGGTCCACATCTCTCAAATCGCTGACAAACGCGTTGAGAAAGTGACCGATTACCTGCAGATGGGTCAGGAAGTACCGGTGAAAGTTCTGGAAGTTGATCGCCAGGGCCGTATCCGTCTGAGCATTAAAGAAGCGACTGAGCAGTCTCAACCTGCTGCAGCACCGGAAGCTCCGGCTGCTGAACAGGGCGAGTAAGGTTGCCATTTGCCCTCCGCTGCGGCGGGGGGCTTTTAACCGGGCAGGACGCCTTGTTAGCAACCGGGAACAGGACGTTCATTCAACCGTGGTCTTCGGGAGTGGGAAATGAAGCCTTTTTTGCGCTGGTGTTTCGTTGCGACAGCACTTACGCTTGCAGGATGCAGTAATACTTCCTGGCGTAAAAGTGAAGTCCTCGCGGTACCATTGCAACCGACTTTACAGCAGGAAGTGATTCTGGCACGTATGGAACAAATCCTTGCCAGTCGGGCTTTAACCGATGACGAACGCGCACAGCTTTTATATGAGCGCGGAGTGTTGTATGATAGTCTCGGTCTGAGGGCATTAGCGCGTAACGATTTTTCGCAAGCGCTGGCAATCCGACCGGATATGCCTGAAGTGTTCAATTACTTAGGCATATATTTAACGCAGGCAGGCAATTTTGATGCTGCCTATGAAGCGTTTGATTCTGTACTTGAGCTTGATCCAACTTACAACTACGCGCACTTGAATCGCGGGATCGCATTATATTACGGCGGTCGTGACAAGTTAGCGCAAGATGATCTGCTGGCGTTTTATCAAGACGATCCCAATGATCCTTTCCGTAGTCTGTGGCTTTATCTCGCCGAGCAGAAGCTCGATGAGAAGCAGGCTAAAGAAGTGTTGAAACAGCACTTCGAAAAATCGGATAAGGAACAGTGGGGATGGAACATTGTCGAGTTCTACCTGGGCAACATTAGCGAACAAACGTTAATGGAAAGGCTCAAGGCGGACGCAACGGATAACACCTCGCTCGCTGAGCATCTCAGTGAAACCAACTTCTATTTAGGTAAGTACTACCTAAGTCTGGGGGATTCGGACAGCGCCACGGCACTGTTCAAACTGGCGGTTGCCAACAACGTTCATAACTTTGTTGAGCACCGATACGCATTGTTGGAATTATCGCTCCTGGGCCAGGACCAAGATGACCTGGCAGAATCGGACCAGCAATAGCTGACGTACACATCAGCCCGTAATCTTTTTTGATTGCCATCACCTTAAGGGGTGAGGGCGTTGTTGTTCGTTAATACACCTACTTTGAGCCGGTTCACACTTTTCAATGAAAATTGCTGATCAATTTCATGATGAGTTATGTAGACTGGCCGCCATTAATTTTGAGGCACACGTACTACATGGCTGAATTCGAAACCACTTTTGCAGATCTGGGCCTGAAGGCTCCTATCCTTGAAGCCCTTAACGATCTGGGTTACGAAAAACCATCTCCAATTCAGGCAGAGTGTATTCCACATCTGCTGAATGGCCGCGACGTTCTGGGTATGGCCCAGACGGGGAGCGGAAAAACTGCAGCATTCTCTTTACCTCTGTTGCAGAATCTTGATCCTGAGCTGAAAGCACCACAGATTCTGGTGCTGGCACCGACCCGCGAACTGGCGGTACAGGTTGCTGAAGCAATGACGGATTTCTCTAAACACATGCGCGGCGTAAATGTGGTTGCTCTGTACGGCGGCCAGCGTTATGACGTGCAATTACGCGCCCTGCGTCAGGGGCCGCAGATCGTTGTCGGTACTCCGGGCCGTCTGCTGGACCACCTGAAACGTGGCACTCTGGACCTCTCTAAACTGAGCGGTCTGGTTCTGGATGAAGCTGACGAAATGCTGCGCATGGGCTTCATCGAAGACGTTGAAACCATTATGGCGCAGATCCCGGAAGGTCATCAGACCGCTCTGTTCTCTGCAACCATGCCGGAAGCGATTCGTCGCATTACCCGCCGCTTTATGAAAGAGCCGCAGGAAGTGCGCATTCAGTCCAGCGTGACTACCCGTCCTGACATCAGCCAGAGCTACTGGACTGTCTGGGGTATGCGCAAAAACGAAGCACTGGTACGTTTCCTGGAAGCGGAAGATTTTGATGCGGCGATTATCTTCGTTCGTACCAAAAACGCGACTCTGGAAGTGGCTGAAGCTCTTGAGCGTAACGGCTACAACAGCGCCGCGCTGAACGGTGACATGAACCAGGCGCTGCGTGAACAGACACTGGAACGCCTGAAAGATGGTCGTCTGGACATCCTGATTGCGACCGACGTTGCAGCCCGTGGCCTGGACGTTGAGCGTATCAGCCTGGTAGTTAACTACGATATCCCGATGGATTCTGAGTCTTACGTTCACCGTATCGGTCGTACCGGTCGTGCGGGTCGTGCTGGCCGCGCGCTGCTGTTCGTTGAGAACCGCGAGCGTCGTCTGCTGCGCAACATTGAACGTACTATGAAGCTGACTATTCCGGAAGTAGAACTGCCGAACGCAGAACTGCTGGGCAAACGCCGTCTGGAAAAATTCGCCGCTAAAGTACAGCAGCAGCTGGAAAGCAGCGATCTGGATCAATACCGCGCACTGCTGAGCAAAATTCAGCCGACTGCAGAAGGTGAAGAGCTGGATCTCGAAACTCTGGCTGCGGCACTGCTGAAAATGGCACAGGGTGAACGTACTCTGATCGTACCGCCAGATGCGCCGATGCGTCCGAAACGTGAATTCCGTGACCGTGATGACCGTGGTCCGCGCGATCGTAACGACCGTGGCCCGCGTGGTGACCGTGAAGATCGTCCGCGTCGTGAACGTCGTGATGTTGGCGATATGCAGCTGTACCGCATTGAAGTGGGCCGTGATGATGGTGTTGAAGTTCGTCATATCGTTGGTGCGATTGCTAACGAAGGCGACATCAGCAGCCGTTACATTGGTAACATCAAGCTGTTTGCTTCTCACTCCACCATCGAACTGCCGAAAGGTATGCCGGGTGAAGTGCTGCAACACTTTACGCGCACTCGCATTCTCAACAAGCCGATGAACATGCAGTTACTGGGCGATGCACAGCCGCATACTGGCGGTGAGCGTCGTGGCGGTGGTCGTGGTTTCGGTGGCGAACGTCGTGAAGGCGGTCGTAACTTCAGCGGTGAACGCCGTGAAGGTGGCCGTGGTGATGGTCGTCGTTTTAGCGGCGAACGTCGTGAAGGCCGCGCTCCGCGTCGTGATGACTCTACCGGTCGTCGTCGTTTCGGTGGTGATGCGTAATCATCGCTGAACAGCGAACACAATCTGTAAAATAATATATACAGCCCCGATTTTTACCATCGGGGCTTTTTTTCTGTCTTTTGTACTCGCGTACTGGTACAGTGCAATGCATAACAACGCAGTCGCACTATTTTTCACTGGAGAGAAGCCCTCATGGCAACACTAACCACCACCCAAACGTCACCGTCGCTGCTTGGCGGCGTGGTGATTATCGGCGGCACCATTATTGGCGCAGGGATGTTTTCTCTGCCAGTGGTCATGTCCGGGGCGTGGTTTTTCTGGTCAATGGCGGCGCTGATCTTTACCTGGTTCTGTATGCTGCATTCCGGCTTGATGATTCTGGAAGCTAACCTGAATTACCGAATCGGTTCGAGTTTTGACACCATCACCAAAGATTTGCTGGGCAAAGGCTGGAACGTGGTCAACGGTATTTCCATTGCCTTTGTGCTCTATATCCTGACCTATGCCTATATTTCTGCCAGTGGTTCAATTCTGCATCACACCTTCGCAGAGATGTCGCTAAACGTCCCGGCACGGGCGGCGGGTTTTGGTTTTGCACTGCTGGTAGCGTTTGTGGTGTGGTTGAGTACTAAGGCCGTCAGCCGCATGACGGCGATTGTGCTGGGGGCGAAAGTCATTACCTTCTTCCTCACCTTTGGCAGCCTGTTGGGGCATGTGCAGCCTGCGACATTGTTCAACGTTGCAGAAAGCAATGCATCTTATGCGCCGTATCTGCTGATGACATTGCCGTTCTGCCTGGCGTCGTTTGGTTATCACGGTAACGTGCCAAGCCTGATGAAGTATTACGGCAAAGATCCGAAAACCATCGTGAAATGCCTGGTGTACGGTACGCTGATGGCACTGGCGCTGTATACCATCTGGTTGCTGGCGACGATGGGTAACATCCCGCGTCCGGAGTTTATCGGTATTGCAGAGAAGGGCGGTAATATTGATGTGCTGGTACAGGCATTAAGCGGCGTGCTGAACAGCCGTAGCCTGGACCTTCTGCTGGTCGTGTTCTCAAACTTTGCGGTAGCGAGTTCGTTCCTTGGCGTAACGCTGGGTTTGTTTGACTATCTGGCAGATCTGTTTGGTTTCGATGACTCGGCTATGGGCCGCTTGAAAACAGCATTGTTGACCTTTGCACCGCCTGTTGTGGGTGGTCTGCTGTTCCCGAATGGATTCCTGTACGCCATTGGTTATGCTGGTTTAGCGGCTACCATCTGGGCGGCAATTGTTCCGGCACTGCTGGCCCGCGCATCGCGTAAACGCTTTGGCAGCCCGAAATTCCGCGTCTGGGGCGGCAAGCCGATGATTACGCTGATTCTGGTGTTTGGCGTCGGCAACGCATTGGTACATATTTTATCGAGCTTTAATTTACTGCCGGTGTATCAGTAATCAGCGGTGCCTTATCCGACATTTCTGCTGCCTACACAATGCCTGATGCGCTTCGCTTATCAGGTCTACGTAGGACAGCGTTGCCAGCTCGGATAAGGCTTCCCGCGTTAAGACACACTATCCCAACAACTCTTCCTTAACATCCATCGCCAGCTCAAACGAATGCAGCCGCGCCTGGTGGTCGAAAATCTGCCCGTTGACCATAATCTCATCGGCGTCGGTTTCGCGCAGGATCGACTGCAAGCCATGACGCACTTTCGCTTTATCACCTACCAACGACATACTCAGCGCCTGCTGCACACCATACTGTTCGGACGGCGACCAGAACTGATCCATATTTTGAATCGGTGGCGGCAGTTGCCCGGTTTCGCCGCGGCGCAGCTTCACAAAGGCTTGCTGCATTGAGGTAAACAGGAATTCGGCATCGCGGTTGCTGTCGGCGGCGATAATATTGATGCACACCATCGCGTATGGTTTTTCCAGTCGTGCCGACGGTTTGAAGTTGCTGCGATAAAGATGCAGCGCCTGGAACAACATATCCGGCGCGAAGTGTGAGGCAAACGCGAACGGCAGACCAAGCTGCGCCGCCAGTTGCGCGCTGTAAAGGCTGGAGCCTAACAACCACACGGGGATTTTCTCGCCATAGCCTGGTACCGGGCGCACATGCGGATTGGGATCGCGGGCGTCAAACCAGTCCACCAGCTCCGCGACATCGCGGGGGAAATTATCAATATCGCCGCTCATATGGCGACGCAGCGCCATCATTGTCCGTTGGTCACTACCTGGCGCACGACCCAGCCCCAAATCGATTCGCCCCGGATAGAGTGTATTGAGCGTGCCGAACTGTTCGGCAATGACCAACGGTGAGTGGTTAGGCAACATCACGCCGCCAGACCCCAGATGCAGCGTGGTGGTATTCGCCGCCAGATAGCCAATCAATACCGACGTGGCAGCACTGGCAATGCCAGTCATATTGTGGTGTTCTGCCAGCCAGTAGCGATGATAGCCGCGCTTTTCAGCCAGACGGGCGAGATCGAGAGAGTGGGAGAATGCTTCTCGCGCTGAAGAACCTTCGGGAATGGGGGCCAGATCGAGTAACGAAAACGCAATGGTTTTATCAGTCATAACAGCTCACTTTGTTACCGATTAATCTTTAATACTGCATTAAAGAGTAGTTAAAGTTGTTAACAAAGTGAGCTGTGCTCTAAATAATTCGAGTTGCAGGAAGGCGACAAGAGAGTGAATCCCCAGGAGCTTACATAAGTAAGTGACTGGGGTGAACGAATGCAGATGCAGCACATGCAACTTGAAGTATGACGAGCATATTTACTTAGGCTTGCAGCTCCAGTCCTGCCAGCCGCCGCCAGTAGCCGTTACAGTCGCTGTTTGCCGTCAACAATAGTGGCGCAGCGCCATTTTCATTAGCGCGGAAGGCGTCGAGCATCGCGAAAGTGTCAGTACCCTGCGGTGACAGGCGGACCACATCAACCAATCCCTGCATGGATGTCAGCTCGTTACCGAGGTTGTAAACGTAGCCGCTCATGGTCTGAATGCCATTGAGTACAAACACTTGTTGGTTTTCCTGCGACAGCACGTTGCGCCCGTTCGGATACTTAATGCAGCAGGTTTCACACTCATCTTTCGGGCGGTCTTCCGAACGCGCGGTAAAGCAGCGAGCGGAGTAGGCCAGCGGTAGATGACCGTAGCTCAGGACTTCCACTTCAAACTGGTTGCGAATGCCCAGCTCATCGCACTGATTAAGCAGATTCACCAGCCAGTCGCGGGAAAGCTCCACCGGCATACACCAGCGCATCATGCCCTGTTTGAGCAATATTTTCAGCGTCACCGCGTTGTAGCAGTTCAGCGCGTGCCCGGCGACGAACGGCAGTTTGCGTTCAGCGCACATATTCACCACGCCGAGATCGCTGGCTTCAATCAGAAACTCACCGTTCTCAACATAGCGTTTCAGTTCGCCCAGTTCAGAGGATGCCTGCACCAGCGCCAGCGTGGAGAGCACAATCTGCTTGCCACTTCCGGCGAGCGATTTTGCCATCTCCAGCCAGTCGCCAACTTTGGTTGCCCGGCGCTTGCTGCATACCGCTTCACCAAGATAAATCACGTCGGCGCTGCTGGTGGCGGCCTGCTGATAAAAATCTTCCAGCGTCTCTTTTGGCCAGTACCACAGCACTGGCCCTAAGGAATATTTCATTGCTCTTCTCACTGCCATTTACGGTGATACGCGCCAAGGGTGGTCTGCGTGCCTTCGGACATCGACCCGAGCGTCTCCATCCACGCGCTTTGCGGATCGGCCTTACAACGGTCGATAGCCTGACGCCAGACTTTCGCCACCTGGCTGACATACGCCGGGCTACGCTGGCGGCCTTCAATTTTCACCGAAGCAATATTCGCCGCCATTAACTCCGGCAGCAGTTCCAGGGTATTGAGACTGGTTGGTTCTTCCAGCGCGTGATAGCGCTCGCCGTCCACCAGATAACGCCCTTTACACAGCGTCGGATAACCTGCGTTTTCGCCGTCCTGATAACGGTCGATCAGCACTTCGTTCAGGCGGGATTCCAGCCCCTGCGGCGTTTGTTGCCAGCGCACGAAACGGGCCGGAGAACACGCGCCCACGGTGTTAGGCGACTCACCCGTCAGATACGACGACAGATAGCAACGGCCTTCCGACATAATGCACAGGCTGCCGAAAGCAAACACTTCCAGTGGTACAGGTGTGACCCGTGCCAGCTGTTTCACCTGATGAATCGACAACACGCGCGGCAGCACCACGCGGGCAACGTCAAAATGGCGATGATAAAAGTTAATCGCCTCTTCATTGGTCGCCGAAGCCTGCACCGATACGTGGCGCTCAATATTCGGATAACGCTCGGCGGCGTATTCCAGCATGGCGAGGTCGGCGAGGATCAGCGCGTCGGCACCCAGCTGCGCCGCCATATCCACGGCGCGCTGCCAACGGGCGTAACCGTCCGGATGCGCAAAAGTGTTAATCGCGATGTGAAGTTTGCGGCGATGTTGATGGACAAAACTCACCGCTTCCTGCAATTTTTTCTCGGTAAAGTTAAGGCCGGCGAAGTGACGGGCATTGGTATCATCTTTTAGCCCGATATAAACAGCATCTGCGCCGTTTTCGATGGCCGCCTTAAGCGCCGGGAGATTTCCGGCAGGGCAGAGCAGCTCCATAATTTTTCCTGAAGGTTGCGCTATCAAAACGCAAAAATGTTAACGAACTGGGATTTTAGTTAACCTTGCTGCGACAATTTTTGATTTAAGGCAGTTAAAGTTGTATTGGTGGTAGCAGCAATTTCATATGGAATTGTTGATTTATACCGCTATGTTATTTTTCTGATATGGCAAAATAGGATGATTGTTGAAACAGGGAGTAAAACTCGTGTTGGATAAACTTCGTTCCCGTATTGTGCATTTGGGGCCATCTCTGTTGAGTGTACCGGTAAAACTGACGCCATTTGCGCTAAAACGCCAGGTTCTTGAGCAGGTCTTAAGCTGGCAATTCCGTCAGGCGCTGGATGATGGCGAGCTGGAGTTTCTTGAAGGCCGCTGGTTAAGTATTCATGTGCGTGATATTGACCTGCAATGGTTTACCTCGGTGGTGAATGGCAAACTGGTGGTCAGCCAGAACGCGCAAGCTGATGTGAGTTTTAGTGCCGACGTCAGCGATCTGCTGATGATTGCGGCGCGTAAACAAGATCCAGATACGCTCTTCTTCCAGCGTCGGCTGGTGATTGAAGGCGATACGGAGCTGGGGCTGCATGTGAAAAACCTGATGGACGCCATTGAACTGGAGCAAATGCCGAAAGCCTTACGCATGATGCTGCTGCAACTGGCGGATTTTGTTGAGGCGGGAATGAAAACCGCGCCTGAAACCAAACAGACATCGGTAGGTGAACCATGCTAATTCGAGTAGAAATTCCCATTGATGCGCCGGGTATTGATGCCCTGCTGCGTCGCTCATTCGAAAGTGATGCGGAAGCGAAGCTGGTTCACGATCTGCGTGAAGATGGCTTTCTGACGCTGGGGCTGGTGGCGACAGATGACGAAGGTCAGGTCATTGGCTATGTGGCATTTAGTCCGGTTGATGTGCAGGGCGAAGACCTGCAATGGGTCGGCATGGCACCGTTGGCGGTTGATGAAAAATACCGTGGACAGGGGCTGGCACGCCAACTGGTCTATGAAGGACTCGATTCGCTTAATGAGTTCGGCTATGCCGCAGTGGTGACGCTGGGCGATCCGGCGCTGTACAGTCGTTTCGGCTTTGAACTGGCGGCGCATCACGATCTGCGTTGCCGCTGGCCGGGCACTGAAAGCGCCTTCCAGGTACATCGTTTAGCGGATGACGCGCTGAATGGCGTAACCGGTCTGGTTGAGTATCACGAGCATTTCAATCGCTTTTAATCTCCGGGGTTTGCAGGCTGCTCAACAGTTCTGCAAACCCTGCGCCTTCCGCTACCAGACGCTCTTTTTGCCGTTTGGTCAGTTGCTTAACGCGATATTCCGCCCGTAGTGCCAGCGAACGGTCGCCCACTGGCGCAGAAAACGCCAGCGTCAGTTCTCCTTTCCCGCGCAGTGCTTTCGCCCCTTTGCCGCTTTGGTGCTGCTGATAGCGGCGTTCGACATCCGTGGTGATCCCGGTATAAAGCTTATTGTCGGCGGTACGGATCAAGTAAAGAAACCAGGGTGTCATCGTCTGCGTCGCATGTTAAGGTCAGGCCCACAGTATAAAAGAGAACAGCAATGGAAACACTCATCACCATCAGCCGTTGGTTGGCAAAACAACATGTTGTCACCTGGTGTGTGCAGCAGGAAGGGGAACTGTGGTGCGCTAATGCTTTTTATCTGTTTGATGCGCAGAAAGTCGCCTTCTACATTTTGACGGAAGAAAAAACGCGCCACGCGCAGATGAGTGGGCCGCAGGCTGCGGTTGCCGGAACGGTAAACGGTCAGCCGAAAACGGTAGCGTTAATTCGCGGTGTGCAGTTTAAAGGTGAGATCCGCAGGCTGGAAGGTGAGGAAAGCGACCTCGCGCGCAAGGCGTACAATCATCGCTTTCCGGTTGCCAGAATGCTGTCGGCCCCGGTGTGGGAAATCCGGCTCGATGAAATCAAATTCACCGACAACACGCTGGGCTTTGGTAAAAAAATGATTTGGCTACGCGACTCAGGCACCGAGCAGGCGTAACGCCTCGCGGTTAAACGCTGGCAGATCGTCCGGTGTCCGGCTGGTAACCAGCTGATCTTTATCAACCACGACTTCCTGATCGTAAAATTCCGCGCCCGCATTTTTAACATCAATAATGATCGGTTTAACTGCGGTCAGTTTGCGCCCCCGAATCACATCGGCGCTGATCAGCAGCTGCGGACCGTGACAGATGGCGAAAACAGGTTTGCCGCTATTCACAAAATCACGGGTAAAGGTGACAAAACGGTTGTCCCCACGCAGATAATCCGGTGAATGGCCGCCCGGTAGCAGCAGGGCATCAAACTCCGCTGGCGTCACTTCATCGATGGATTTATCGATGGTCACGCTGGCTTCTCCTTTTTTGCCTTTCACCGTTTTACCCGCTTGCTTTTCAATGGTAATTACTTCGTGTCCGGCTTTACGGAACTCGTCTGCGGGTGAAGTAAATTCTGAATCCTCAAATTCATCACTGATTAAAACGGCAATTTTCTTACTCATGCTTCCTCCGCGTTGTTGCATTGGATGAGGCGAATTTCCCACAATCGGGGATAATTACCTCATGGTCTATTAAGACTGGTGCATGAGCCGTGGAGCGCAAGGCAGACAATTCTGTAAAGGAGCGAAGATGAGTCAGGTACTGATTACAGGCGCAACGGGGCTGGTGGGCGGTCACCTGCTGCGGATGTTGATTAATGAACCGAAAGTTAACGCCATTGCTGCGCCGACGCGACGTCCGTTGGGCGATATGCCCGGGGTGTTTAATCCCCATGATCCGCAACTGAGTGACGCGTTGGCGCAGGTCACCGAACCCATCGACATTGTGTTTTGTTGTCTCGGCACCACGCGGCGAGAAGCGGGGAGCAAAGAGGCGTTTATTCATGCCGATTACACGCTGGTAGTGGATACCGCATTAACCGGGCGGCGGCTGGGCGCGCAGCATATGCTGGTGGTCAGTGCTATGGGGGCCAATGCCCACTCGCCGTTTTTCTATAACCGCGTCAAAGGGGAGATGGAAGAAGCATTAATTGCCCAGAACTGGCCGAAATTGACCATTGCTCGCCCGTCGATGTTACTGGGCGATCGTAGCAAACAGCGGATGAACGAAACGCTTTTTGCGCCGCTGTTCCGTTTGTTACCAGGTAACTGGAAATCCATTGATGCGAGAGACGTGGCGCGGGTCATGCTGGCAGAGGCGATGCGGCCTGAGCATGAAGGCGTGACGATTTTAAGCTCTTCAGAATTACGCAAAAGAGCTGAATAATTATTCCCAAGAATTGATAGTGAGCGTAATATTCACGCGCTCAATTATCATAACTTATTCCTAGGGAATGCTATGACTGGTCAGTCTTCATCTCAGGCGGCAACACCCATTCAGTGGTGGAAACCCGCGCTTTTCTTTCTCGTTGTCATTGCCGGTCTCTGGTATGTGAAATGGCAACATTACTACGGCAAAGCGTTTACTGCAGCCGAAACCCACAGTATCGGTAAATCTATCCTTGCGCAGGCGGATGCTAATCCGTGGCAAGCGGCGTTGGATTACGCGATGATCTATTTCCTCGCAGTATGGAAAGCGGCGGTGCTGGGGGTGATCCTCGGTTCGTTGATTCAGGTGCTGATCCCGCGTGACTGGTTGTTGCGTACGCTTGGGCAATCGCGCTTTCGCGGCACGCTGCTGGGAACGCTGTTTTCGCTGCCGGGCATGATGTGTACCTGCTGTGCGGCTCCGGTCGCGGCGGGGATGCGTCGCCAACAGGTATCGATGGGCGGTGCGCTGGCATTCTGGATGGGCAATCCGGTGTTAAACCCGGCGACGCTGGTGTTTATGGGGTTTGTCCTCGGCTGGGGTTTTGCGGCGATTTGTCTGGTGGCCGGGCTGGTGATGGTGTTGCTGATTGCGACGCTGGTGCAAAAATGGGTGCGTGAAACACCGCAAACGCAGGCACCGGTCGAAATTGACATACCGGAAGCACGGAGCGGTTTTTTTAGCCGCTGGGGCAGGGCGCTATGGACACTTTTCTGGAGTACGATCCCGGTTTACATCCTTGCAGTACTGGTGTTGGGTGCCGCACGCGTCTGGTTATTCCCCCATGCCGATGGTGCTGTCGATAACAGCCTGATGTGGGTGGTGGCGATGGCGGTAGCAGGATGCTTGTTTGTCATTCCCACGGCAGCAGAAATTCCGATTGTACAAACGATGATGCTGGCAGGTATGGGAACCGCTCCGGCGCTGGCATTGTTGATGACGCTCCCGGCAGTGAGTTTGCCGTCACTGATTATGCTGCGCAAAGCGTTCCCGGCGAAAGCCTTATGGCTGACAGGGGCGATGGTGGCAGTGTCTGGTGTGATTGTCGGCGGGCTGGCGCTGTTGTTCTGATTTGAGGGAAAACATGTCGGATGCGGCGTAAACGCCTTATCCGACCTACGGTTTGCATCGTTGTAGGCCTGATAAGACGCGGCAAGCGTCGCATCAGGCATTACAAGGGGCTGCTATTTAATAAACGTAAACGCTGTGGTTACCCGCTTTACGCCGCTCACCCGGCTGGCAATATCTGCCGCCGCTTTCGCTTCACGTTCAGTCACCAGCCCCATCAGGAACACTTCACCGTTTTCGGTGGTCACTTTCACGTTGGACGATTTCACCAGGTCGCTGGTTAAGAGCTGCGAACGCACTTTGGTGGTGATCCACGTATCGTTAGATGCTTCGCCCAGACCAATCGGCTGGCCCTGACGAATCTCGTTATACACTTCGTTGGCACCGTCTACGCCCATAGCAATCTGTTTGGCGCGAGCCGAAAGTTCAGCATTTGGTGACTGCCCAACCAGCAGCACTTTGCCCTGATACGCCGTGACATTAATACGGGTTTCTTTCTTAATCTGTTCGTCTTTCGACAATGCGCTGTTCACGCGCACTTCCAGGGTACCATCGTCCACCTGGGTACCGACACTGCGTGGGTCAGTTGCGGCTTTGGTACCCACAGCAGCGGTACCCACTACGGCAGCGGCAACACAACCTTGCAACAGCAGCGCGGAAATAAGGACTGCGATTGGCGATAATGCCTTCATGTATTCTCCTTAATCATCCTGGTGAGGGAAAAGCGTGTTATCGATCAGATCGCACAGGCAATTTACCGTCAGCATATGCATTTCCTGAATGCGAGCACTACGATGCGAAGGAATGCGGATCTCCACATCCTGTGGCCCTAACAAACCTGCAAGTTCGCCGCCGTCATAGCCGGTCAATGCCACAATGGTCATATCACGCGTAACGGCGGCTTCAACTGCTTTAACAATATCGCGGCTGTTGCCACGGGTGGAAATGGCTAACAATACATCTCCCGCATGACCCAGCGCCCGCACCTGTTTTGCATACACTTCATCATGTAAGCGATCGTTGGCAATCGCCGTTAAGACAACATTATCAGTATTTAGTGCAATGGCAGGTAAGCTGGGCCGCTCCGTTTCGAAACGGTTGATCATGCTGGCAGCAAAATGCTGTGCATTGGCAGCGGAAGTTCCATTACCACAACAGAGGATTTTGTTGCCATTGAGCAGAGACTGAACCAGCGTCATGGCTGCACGGGAGATGGCATCCGGAAGCGCCTCTGCCGCCGCAATTTGAGTTTGAATGCTTTCAGTGAAGCAAGCTTTAATTCTTTCTTGCACGCTAATCCTTAAACCTTAATTATGAGTGGTCATTAAAGGCATCCTTAATCCACTCAACCTCATTCCCGGTGAAGGCTACCACATCGAACCGGCAATCCACAGTATCAAAACTCCCATTATGACGCGCGAGCCACAAGCGGGCAGTCTGTAATAATTTGTGTTGTTTGCTGCGGGTCACACTGGCTGCCGCGCCGCCATAAAGCGCAGAGCGGCGGTAACGCACCTCGACAAAAACGGTGGTCCAGCCTTCACGCATTATCAGATCGATCTCACCGCCACGCTCGTTCACGTTAGCGGCGACAAATCGCAGTCCTTTGCCTTCCAGCCAGCGACGCGCTTGTACTTCCCACGCATCGCCGGTCTGTTTGGTGGTTAACTGGCGGGGACTACCTGACCTTGTTGGTACTGTAGCCATGATAACTTCCTGTTAATCACGCAATCCGGGTTTGCCGTCAGGCTTCCGGTATTACCGTTGATTTCAAAACCCTGAACCTGGCGCATTTGTGAGAAATGATTTGCCAGCGACCAGGCATCGACGCCCATCGCATACATGCGAGCCAGTGAATAATCGTTATTCACCGCGCTGAGTGCCTGCTGCATTAACGGCAGATTACCGCCCGCCAGCATCGGGATTTCGCTGTACTGCAAACCTTCCATCTCCAGACGGAAATCCGGGCCTGCGGTGCCTTGTGCGCTGCGGGAGCTGGCGTACAGCATTGCACCGCTCTGGCTACCGTTACGCATGGCGATCATCGGTTTGATAAAAGCGATTTCACCCGGCGTTGCCACAATGTACACCGCATCGACACGACCGCCATTATTGGTGAACTGGTCATCGGTTGGCGTGGTTTGCAGCGTTGGATTGTTGGTCGTCATGCCGGAGTCGGTTGTCGCTCTGGGAGTAATCGGGGTACCCGTTAAAGCGATACCAGAACCGCCGTTAACACCCGCGCGTAATTCGCTGGTGGAACCAAATTTTTGTTGCAGAACGGTGCCGCCGCCCAGTTTCTGCCACTCCTGCGCAAACGCATTGGCTACGCGATCGCCCAATGAACTGCGTGGGATCAGCACCAGCGGCGCTTGTTTACCCTGGTCACGAATATGACGCGCTGCATCGCGCGCTTCGTCTTCCGGTGAAAGCGCGAAGTAACAAATATTGACGCGGTTTTCGATATTCTCCGGCTGGTTCAGTACCAGCACGTTCAGCGGGGTGTTGCTCTTAAGCAACTCTTCAACGTTATTTTTCAGCAACGGACCAACCACAATTCTCGCGCCATCCTGCTGAACCTGGCTTAAGATCTGGCTAAGTGGTTGTGATGAGGTATCGTAGATTTTCAGCTCTGCGGATGGATTTGCGGGTGCGCTTACCGCTGCGGTGCTTGTCGCCGGGGCGCTTACAGGCACCGGCTGGGCCGCAGGCTGATCACCGGTCAGATCGCTAACCGAGGCTTGTGCCGGGCTGGCAACGCCATCCGCAGTTTGCGGCTGAGGTTGTTCTGCTACGTCTGCGGCAGCTACCTGAGCCGCCACTGGCTGAGTGCCGATATTTTTCGCCGCTTCAAAGCCTTGCTGAATAGTGCGACCAAATACCGCTGCCTGGCCATTCAGCGGCAACAGCAGGGCGATTTTGTTGGTCGAGGCTGGTTTAAACGCTTTTACGTTAACCAACTGCGTTGGCAGCATTTTCGCGCCCGGATTGTTCGGATAACGTTTCTGCCAGTCGGCGATCCCGGCTTTCATCATATCGGGATCGTTACGGTTATCAAACCAGACGCGCTGCAGATCCAGCCAGCCTTGCAGAATATTTTCGTCGGCGTTGATCACCAGCGTATTCGCCTGTTCCTGAGTCATGGAGGAGAGCGCCTGCCAGGTGGCATCAATATTCTGCTTTTTTTCTTTCGCGCCGAGCAGCGGTTCCTGAGCAATTAACGCGCGCAGTAAATCAATGGAAGGACGCCCCTGGCTGGCATCGATTTTTGCCTGCCAGTAACGCGCTTGCTGGTTTTGTTCTAAATCGGCAGGTGTGATTTTCGCCAGCAAGTTTTGCGCGCCAGCAAAATCTTTCTGCGCCAGTTTAATCTCTACCGCCAGCAGTGTTTTCTCGCGACGCTGAGAATCGTTCAGTTCTTGCGGTAGTTGGTTAAACAACTCAACCGCCTGCCCGGTTTTACCTTCTTTCACCAGTGCACGAATGGCGAGTAATTGCCAGTTGATCCTGGTATCATCAGAGCTTTGCTGCATCTGCTGAAGATAAAAGGCAGAATCAGCCTGCGCCGTGCCCTGCATATAAGCAGTGGACTGATCGGGAGTATGGGTGCCACAACCGGCGAAAATCAGGGCTGCCAGAACAACAGGCAGACAACGCGCGGCTTTCAAACGAGAAAATGTTGAGGGTACCATAATGTATCCAGTGATATTTTTTTACGCAATGCTCAATATTAAATCGGCAATACGGACGACACAATGAAACAACACCAATCGGCGGATAATTCTCAGGGCCAGCTTTACATTGTACCGACGCCAATCGGCAATCTGGCGGATATCACCCAGCGTGCGTTAGAGGTATTACAGGCCGTTGATCTGATTGCCGCCGAGGATACTCGTCACACCGGTTTATTGCTGCAACATTTTGGGATTAATGCCCGGTTGTTTGCGCTGCACGACCATAACGAACAACAAAAAGCCGAAACGCTGCTGGCGAAGCTGCAAGAGGGGCAAAACATTGCGCTGGTTTCCGATGCCGGAACGCCGCTAATTAACGATCCTGGCTACCATCTGGTGCGTACCTGCCGTGAAGCGGGGATTCGCGTGGTGCCGCTACCCGGGCCGTGTGCTGCTATCACTGCGTTAAGCGCCGCGGGTTTACCCTCTGACCGTTTCTGTTACGAAGGCTTTTTACCTGCCAAATCAAAAGGCCGCCGTGATGCGCTAAAAGCCATTGAAGCGGAGCCGCGCACGCTGATTTTTTATGAATCCACCCACCGTCTGTTAGATAGCCTGGAAGATATCGTTGCGGTATTAGGCGAATCCCGCTACGTGGTTCTGGCGCGTGAGCTGACCAAAACCTGGGAAACCATTCACGGCGCGCCCGTTGGCGAACTGCTGGCGTGGGTAAAGGAAGATGAAAACCGTCGCAAAGGCGAAATGGTGCTGATTGTCGAAGGTCATAAAGCACAGGAAGAAGACTTACCCGCCGATGCCCTGCGCACGCTGGCGCTGCTACAGGCAGAACTGCCGCTGAAAAAAGCGGCGGCGCTGGTCGCAGAAATTCATGGCGTGAAGAAAAATGCGCTGTATAAGTATGCGCTGGAGCAGCAGGGGTAACAGTGCCGAAGCGTTGCGTTAATCAAAACGCAACGTCTTCTTTTACCGCACCATGACGGTAATGGTGGCTGTGCCCTGAAATTTTCCTGTTTCCAGCTCACCACCGACCAGATTAACTGGCCAGGCGCGCATATTGACGGTGCCATGCCCGGAAGGATCAACGGGAAGGATACCGTTCTGAAAAGGAATATTTGCAACTCCGCCGCCGAGATTTTCAATACGAATACCGACATCGGGCACATTGTCTGAACTTCTTCGCCTGGCGACCAGGTTGTACTGGTCTACTACCCCAGTTGTACCGTCGATGCGCATTTGCAACGAGTTTTTAATCTTTGAAGTATCACCACAGTCATAAGTGATATCAAAGTCTACTGGAGTAAAACCGTCTGGCATGGCATTGCGGGTGGTAAACTTCTGACCATTGATGAATCCAAAATTAACCTTAATAACATCGCCCTGATTAATTTTGCACGACTGTGGGGCGGTGAGATTTCCCTGAATCGATAACTTGACTAAATCATGGAAGTCACCTGTAGACGGGCTTCCCATTCCATCGACCCACGCGCCTTTAATGACGGCAATATCCGTTTTCGGAATGGTCATCGAGCCGAGAAATGGCTTGGTGACATACAGGGTAAAGGTGGTATTTGCACCAATATTAACGGGTCCATAACGAGACGTGTCACCCTGGCAAACACCCGTTTGGGTTGCAGCAGAATATACGGTGCTGCTTTTTATCTGTGTGAATCGGGTGTTAACAGAGACAACCTGGTCGGTTGTGAGTCCTGGAATGTCGTTTGCCTGTAATGTGGTTTTAATATCCAGGCTGTCATTGTGAACCGCCCCGGGAATCCTGGAGACTAAACTCCCTGAGAAAGAGGTAAACAGGATGACTAAAAATACTCGTTTTTCCCCCGAAGTCCGTCAGAGGGCGATTCGTATGGTTCTGGAAAGTCAGGGCGAATATGACTCACAGTGGGCGGCAATTTGTTCCATTGCCCCAAAGATTGGCTGTACACCGGAGACTCTGCGTGTCTGGGTACGCCAGCATGAGCGGGATACCGGAGGCGGTGATGGCGGGCTCACCACCGCTGAACGTCAGCGTCTGAAAGAGCTGGAACGTGAAAATCGTGAACTGCGCCGCAGTAACGATATCCTTCGCCAGGCTTCCGCTTATTTTGCGAAGGCGGAGTTCG
>NZ_MIIV01000065.1:0-10248 GCF_001743015.1 Shigella sp. FC1567 | reverse complement strand
TTTCTGGTGCGTACCGGGCTGAGAGGCGGTGTAAGTGAACTGTAGTTGCCATGTTTTACGGCAATGAGAGCAGAGATAGCGCTGATGTCCGGCAGTGCTTTTGCCGTTACGCACCACGCCTTCAGTAGCGGAGCAGGAAGGACATCTGATGGAAATGGAAGCCACGCAAGCACCTTAAAATCACCATCATACACTAAATCAGTAAGTTGGCAGCATTACCGAACTCATACTGGTAACGCTAGTTGCTCTTTTTTAAACGCCTCAATGGTTGATTTATATTTCTCGCAAATCTCCTCTTCGGTAATATCACTATCTACGGCCAGATTCGCACTTACTATCGCATCCACTTGTTCGGCTAATTCGACTTGTTGGCAACCTGCATTAACCAGAAAATTATAAATAAGAGAGTAATCTTCATCCTCCAAAACAACAGAGGAACCATTACGAAAACGTTCATCCCCTCCATAGATTTTAAGCGCAAAGCCCAAAGATTCTATGACTATGGCAAAATTATCATCAATTATTTTTTCGTAAATATACCATCCATCGCATTCTTTAATTCCACCTCCTGGTATTTGGAGTTCAAATTTACCCCGTTTTAATTTGCTTACTATATCCTCCAATAAGGCATAACCTAAAGACACGTCACCAATCGCCTGGTGAATATAACCTTTAATCCTTTTCGGTATGTCAGACTGTTTTTTCTGCAGAATATCCCAAGCATACAATCTTCTGTTTTGTTCTAACGGAAATTCACGGTTTTTGAAATCCATGAATGAGTTATACTCATTTATTGTTATGGGGATTTCTTCGTATTCAAATCCACTGCCTCGCAATGTCATTGTATATTCGGCACCGTTATCTTTAAGGCTGAAACTGATAAGAAACTTATCCATGGCTTTAACAGTTTCATTTTTTGATGAAAGCACTTGATAACTATCTTTATCAATCTGAGTTGCGCAACGAAAAAACTCCCACAAAGTTAACAGGCTATCATAATTCGAAACCCAATCTTTTTTCTTAAATGCATGCTGAATATTATTAAAAAAATTGTTTGAATGTGTTTTTGTATGCGATGATTTTACGAATAACTCCACCGCACCAATAAAATTATTGTGTCTGATCCTGGGTAACATATGGCTACCTTATTTTATTTGGTTATTTTATGTCGCCATTAAATATCTCATTATAGAAGTAAACTATCAAAAAACGCTCATTATTAAAATGTAACTTATTAGCAATTGAATTTTTGCACTTTAAATACAATCTCTTTTTATTTATAACTTTTTAGGTTGGGAGAAATCAGGATGGCAGAATCAGGAAATACACTGTTTCTGCCATCTGAATTTAGTAAATAGACACTCTGAACCCAGGATTCAGGAACGACTCGCGCGGAGTGTAATCCAGCGGTTTACCCTGCCAGTCGTGAACGTGCGCTCCGGCAGCTGCGGCCACAGCATGTCCAGCGGCGGTGTCCCAAATATTCGTTGGTCCGAAGCGCGGGTACAGCTGCGCCTGTCCTTCCGCCACCAGGCAGAATTTCAGCGAAGAGCCGATGGACGTGGTCTGATGTTCGCCAAGCTGTTGCAGATACTCTTTCAGCTCCGCATCTGCATGGGAACGGCTGATAACCACCAGCGGCGGGCGCGCATCGCGGACCTGAATCTGCTTGCGCACACCGCACTCTTCTTTCCAGGCCTTGCCTTCTGCCGCGCTGTACATTACGTTCATTACCGGCGCATACACCACACCTAAAATCGGTTTGCCATGGTCAATGAGCGCAATGTTAACGGTGAATTCGCCATTGCGTTTAATAAACTCTTTAGTACCATCCAGCGGGTCTACCAGCCAGTAACGCTGCCAGTGCTGACGGACTTCCCAACCGGGAGGATCTTCTTCAGAAAGGACCGGAATATCCGGTGTCAGCGTACGTAAACCGTCCATGATAACGGTGTGTGCGGCAATATCCGCTGCCGTTACCGGAGAATTGTCCGCTTTGCTGACGACGTCCATCGGTTTCGTCCCGTCGTAGACCTGCATAATGGCATCGCCTGCATTCCGTGCAAGCTGGCATACTTGATCTAACATTTCTCCACCTCGTCTCTGTGAGCGGTGTTAACTTATTGTTTTACTTATACCCTATCGTTAATGAATGCGCCAACTGTGATAGTGTCATCATTTTCAAAGCGTAAAATTGTGGCATTCTTCACTGTTCTATAAGTAAGACGTTTATTCTCCCTTTTCTTTCGTATTCCCGATGATAAAAGGATGTCCCTGATGATTAAGTTTAGCGCAACGCTCCTGGCCACGCTGATTGCCGCCAGTGTGAATGCAGCGACGGTCGATCTGCGTATCATGGAAACCACTGATCTGCATAGCAACATGATGGATTTCGATTATTACAAAGACACCGCCACGGAAAAATTCGGACTGGTACGTACGGCAAGCCTGATTAACGATGCCCGCAATGAAGTGAAAAACAGCGTACTGGTCGATAACGGCGATTTGATTCAGGGGAGTCCGCTGGCCGATTACATGTCGGCGAAAGGATTAAAAGCAGGTGATGTTCATCCGGTTTATAAGGCGCTGAATACGCTGGATTATACGGTCGGTACACTCGGCAATCATGAATTTAACTACGGTCTGGATTACCTGAAAAATGCGCTGGCGGGAGCGAAATTCCCTTATGTAAATGCCAACGTCATTGACGCCAGAACCAAACAGCCAATGTTTACACCGTATTTAATTAAAGATACCGAAGTGGTCGATAAAGACGGAAAAAAACAGACGCTGAAGATTGGCTATATTGGCGTCGTGCCGCCGCAAATCATGGGCTGGGATAAAGCTAATTTATCCGGAAAAGTGACGGTGAATGATATTACCGAAACCGTGCGCAAATACGTGCCTGAAATGCGCGAGAAAGGTGCCGATGTCGTTGTCGTTCTGGCGCATTCCGGGCTGTCTGCCGATCCGTATAAAGTAATGGCGGAAAACTCAGTTTATTACCTCAGTGAAATTCCGGGCGTTAACGCCATTATGTTTGGCCATGCTCACGCCGTTTTCCCGGGTAAAGATTTTGCTGATATCGAAGAGGCTGATATCACCAAAGGCACGCTGAATGGTGTTCCGGCGGTAATGCCGGGCATGTGGGGCGATCATCTTGGGGTGGTCGACTTACAACTCAGTAATGACAGCGGTAAATGGCAGGTGACGCAGGCGAAAGCGGAAGCACGGCCGATTTACGACATCGCCAATAAAAAATCCCTCGCGGCGGAAGACAGCAAGCTGGTAGAAACACTCAAAGCCGATCACGATGCCACACGCCAGTTCGTCAGCAAGCCAATCGGTAAATCTGCCGACAATATGTATAGCTATCTGGCGCTGGTGCAGGACGATCCGACCGTGCAAGTCGTGAACAACGCGCAAAAAGCGTATGTCGAACATTACATTCAGGGCGATCCGGATCTGGCAAAACTGCCGGTGCTTTCAGCTGCCGCACCGTTTAAAGTTGGTGGTCGCAAAAATGACCCGGCAAGCTATGTGGAGGTGGAAAAAGGCCAGTTGACCTTCCGTAATGCCGCCGATCTTTATCTCTACCCCAATACGCTGATTGTAGTGAAAGCCAGCGGTAAAGAGGTGAAAGAGTGGCTGGAGTGCTCCGCCGGACAGTTTAACCAGATTGATCCTAACAGCACGAAACCACAGTCACTCATCAACTGGGATGGTTTCCGCACTTATAACTTTGATGTTATTGATGGTGTGAATTATCAGATTGATGTTACCCAACCCGCCCGCTATGACGGCGAGTGCCAGATGATTAATGCCAATGCAGAGCGGATTAAGAACCTGACCTTTAATGGCAAGCCGATTGATCCGAACGCTATGTTCCTCGTTGCCACCAATAACTATCGCGCTTACGGCGCAAATTTGCCGGTACGGGCGACAGACATATCGCTTTTGCTTCACCGGATGAGAACCGCTCGGTGCTGACAGCGTGGATTGCTGATGAGTCGAAACGTGCGGGAGAAATTCACCCGGCGGCAGATAACAACTGGCGTTTAGCACCGATAGCTGGCGATAAGAAACTGGATATCCGTTTCGAAACTTCCCCGTCAGATAAAGCCGCAGCGTTTATTAAAGAGAAAGGGCAATATCCGATGAATAAAGTCGCGACCGATGATATCGGGTTTGCGATTTATCAGGTGGATTTGAGTAAGTAAAACACTTCTTTTTCGGTCTATAAATTATCAACCGCATCCGGCATTTATTGGCGGATGCGATGCTGGCGCATCTTATCCGCCCTACCAGCCATGCACCGTAGACCAGATAAGCTCAGCGCATCCGGCAGTTATGCCGCACGTTCATCCCGCACCGCCAACACCTCGGGCAAATTCAACTCAATCCAGTCCGCCAGTGCAGCAACCTTTTCGCTCACCTGCTCGCCCAGCGGCGTGAGGCTATATTCCACATGCGGTGGCACCACCGGATACGCGATACGGTTAAGAAAACCATCCTGTTCTAACGCCTGTAACGACTGCGCAAGCATCTTTTCGCTCACCCCGCCGATTTTGCGCCGCAGGTCGCTAAAGCGATGAGTACCTTCGCGTAGCGCCACCAGAATCAACACCCCCCAACGGCTGGTGACGTGTTTCAACACCTCGCGCGACGGGCACTGTTCCGCAAAGAGATTACCCTCTTTCAGTTGTTGCGACAGGCTAACCTGACTCATTTCATACTTACCTTTTTGTACGTACTTACTAAAAGTAAGTTTAGGTGTTAGCGTATTTAAACACAAGACAAAACGATGGAGACTTCCCATGATCGCTATTACTGGTGCCACTGGCCAACTTGGTCACTATATTATTGAATCCTTGATGAAAACGGTTCCTGCCAGCCAAATAGTGGCTATCGTTCGTAATCCGGCAAAAGCCCAGGCTCTGGCAGCACAAGGCATTACCGTGCGTCAGGCTGACTACGGCGATGAAGCCGCACTGACATCTGCACTTCAGGGAGTGGAAAAACTACTGCTGATCTCTTCCAGCGAAGTGGGTCAACGTGCCCCGCAGCATCGTAATGTTATTAATGCCGCAAAGGCGGCTGGCGTGAAATTTATCGCTTATACCAGCCTGCTACATGCAGATACCTCCCCGCTCGGCCTCGCCGATGAGCACATTGAGACGGAGAAAATGTTGGCTGATTCTGGCATCGTTTACACCCTGCTGCGCAACGGCTGGTACAGCGAAAACTACCTCGCCAGCGCCCCGGCAGCACTGGAACACGGCGTATTTATCGGTGCGGCGGGCGATGGCAAAATCGCCTCAGCAACGCGGGCAGATTATGCGGCAGCTGCGGCACGCGTGATTAGCGAAGCCGGTCACGAAGGCAAGGTTTACGAACTGGCGGGCGATAGTGCCTGGACGTTGACACAGTTAGCGGCAGAGCTGACCAAACAGAGCGGCAAACAGGTTACCTATCAAAATCTGAGCGAAGCCGATTTCGCCGCGGCACTGAAAAGCGTCGGACTGCCCGACGGACTGGCGGATATGCTGGCGGATTCTGACGTTGGCGCATCGAAAGGTGGTCTGTTTGATAACAGCAAAACGCTTAGCAAATTGATTGGCCGCCCAACGACAACGTTAGCCGAAAGCGTAAGCCATCTTTTTAATGTTAATAACTAGTTAATTAAAGTGGCATCCTCCCGCATCCTCTCTAATAATGACGGGATGCCGGGAGCAATCATGTCTGCTTCCTGAACTTTCTTCTGACAGACCAATGGATGCCAGTAATGATTAGCGGCGTGCTGTACGCCCTGTTAGCAGGGTTGATGTGGGGGCTTATTTTTGTCGGGCCGTTGATCGTACCGGAATACCCGGCGATGTTGCAGTCGATGGGGCGTTATCTGGCGTTAGGGTTAATTGCGCTGCCCATTGCCTGGCTGGGACGCGTGCGTCTGCGTCAGTTGGCGCGTCGCGACTGGCTTACCGCCTTGATGCTCACTATGATGGGCAACCTCATCTATTACTTCTGCCTTGCCAGTGCCATTCAACGTACTGGTGCGCCTGTTTCCACGATGATTATCGGCACCCTGCCGGTGGTGATTCCCGTTTTTGCCAATCTGCTTTATAGCCAGCGCGACGGCAAACTCGCGTGGGGAAAACTCGCCCCGGCACTGGTTTGTATTGGCATCGGCCTGGCGTGTGTGAATATTGCTGAGTTAAACCACGGACTCCCCGATTTTGACTGGGCACGTTATACCTCAGGCATCGTGCTAGCGTTAGTTTCCGTGGTCTGCTGGGCATGGTATGCCCTGCGCAACGCCCGCTGGCTGCGGGAGAATCCCGACAAACATCCGATGATGTGGGCGACGGCGCAGGCGCTGGTCACACTGCCGGTTTCTCTCATCGGCTATCTCGTCGCCTGTTACTGGCTGAATACGCAAACGCCGGACTTCTCCCTACCTTTTGGCCCCCGTCCGCTGGTGTTTATTAGTCTGATGGTTGCGATAGCCGTGCTTTGCTCATGGGTTGGCGCACTCTGCTGGAACGTCGCCAGCCAGCGATTACCGACAGTGATTCTCGGGCCGCTGATCGTTTTCGAAACACTGGCAGGTTTGCTGTACACCTTTTTGATACGCCAGCAAATGCCGCCGCTGATGACGCTGAGCGGTATCGCGCTGTTAGTGGTTGGCGTGGTCATTGTAGTCAGAGCAAAACCGGAAAAGCCTTTAACTGAATCTGTCTCAGAAAGTTGACATACTGGCTGTGAGTTAAATAAGCCTCTGCTACGTAAGGGTTATAGCTTTTGCCTTAAAGATGTATTTAAAATACATCTTATCTTATTAAGAATGAGGTATCAGCTATGGCTTATCGCGACCAACCTTTAGGTGAACTGGCGCTCTCTATTCCTCGCGCTTCAGCTCTGTTTCGTAAATATAATATGGATTACTGCTGTGGCGGTAAGCAGACGCTGGCGCGCGCGGCGGCACGTAAAGAACTGGATGTTGAGGTCATTGAAGCTGAACTGGCAAAGCTTGCTGAACAACCGATTGAGAAAGACTGGCGTAGCGCCCCGCTGGCAGAAATCATTGACCATATCATCGTGCGCTACCACGATCGTCACCGCGAGCAACTGCCGGAGCTGATCCTGCAAGCGACTAAAGTCGAGCGCGTTCACGCCGACAAACCGAGCGTGCCAAAAGGGCTGACAAAATACCTGACCATGCTGCATGAAGAGCTTTCCAGCCACATGATGAAAGAAGAGCAGATCCTCTTCCCGATGATCAAACAAGGCATGGGCAGCCAGGCAATGGGGCCAATCAGCGTAATGGAAAGCGAGCACGATGAAGCGGGCGAACTGCTGGAAGTGATCAAACACACTACCAATAACGTCACACCGCCGCCAGAAGCCTGCACCACCTGGAAAGCGATGTATAACGGCATTAATGAACTGATTGATGACCTGATGGATCACATCAGTCTGGAAAACAATGTACTGTTCCCACGCGCGCTGGCGGGTGAGTGATCTAAAAGCTGGATGGCATTGCGCCATCCAGCATGATAATGCGGTTATTTCCGCAGTTCAGCAGCCCGCTTCTTACCAATAAACAACCAGCCCAGCCCCAGTGCGATAAACCACAGCGGGGTAACCAGCAGCGCCTGGCGAGTGTCATCTTCCAGTGTCAGCAACACGACCACGAACACAAAGAACGCCATACATACCCAGCACATCAGCTTGCCGAGCGGCATCTTGTAGATCGACTTCTCATGCAGATGAGGACGCTGTTTGCGGTACACCAGGTACGAGCAAAGGATAATCGTCCAGACGAACATAAACAGAATCGCGGAAACGGTTGTAATCATCGTGAACGCACCAATCACGCTAGGATTCACATACAGCATCACCACGCCACCGAGCAGGCAGATGCAGGAGAAGGTCAGCCCTTTCGCTGGTACTGCGCGCTTAGAAAGTTTAGCGAACGCTTTCGGTGCCACACCTTCCTGCGCCAGACCAAACAGCATACGGCTGGTAGAGAAGACGCCGCTGTTAGCGGAAGACGCCGCAGAGGTCAGCACCACAAAGTTGATCACGCTGGCAGCCGCAGGCAAACCTACCAACACAAACAGCTCAACGAACGGGCTTTTCTCCGGGACTACCGAACTCCACGGTGTCACGGACATAATCACAATCAGCGCGAAGACGTAGAACATAATGATACGGATCGGAATGGAGTTAATCGCGCGTGGCAGTGATTTCTCCGGATCTTTGGTTTCCGCAGCTGTTGTACCTACCAGCTCAATCCCCACGAAAGCGAAAACCGCTATCTGGAATCCGGCAAAGAAGCCACTTAAACCTTTCGGGAACCAGCCGCCGTCATTCCACAAATGCGCGAATGACGCTTCCACACCAGTCGGTGACTGAAAGTGCATCGCCACCATGACCAGGCCGACGACAATCAGCGACACGATGGCGACGATTTTGATCATCGCAAACCAGAACTCCATCTCACCGAACATTTTCACGGTGGCAAGGTTGAGCGTCAGCAGCAGCACTATCACCGCCAGCGAGGCGACCCAGTCGGAGAGATCGGGGAACCAGAACTGAGCATAAGCCGTGATCGCCACCACGTCTGCCATACCGGTTACAACCCAGCAGAACCAGTAAGTCCAGCCAGTGAAATATCCTGCCCACGGCCCGAGTAAATCGGAAGCGAAGTCACTAAAAGATTTGTATTCCAGATTCGAAAGCAGCAATTCCCCCATTGCCCGCATCACGAAAAAGAGCATAAAACCAATGATCATATAAACGAAAATGATCGACGCCCGGCAAGGCTAATCGTTTTGCCAGACCCCAGAAACAACCCCGTACCAATGGCACCGCCAATGGCAATAAGCTGAATATGTCGGTTTGTGAGATTGCGCCGTAGCGACTGTTCAGCCGGAGCCTGATCATCGGCAACGACTTTTACCTGATCTACCATGTTTTTTTCTTCCTGTACCTGTCTGTGTTGTTCAGGCTCTACGGCCTTTAGTCAGTCTATGATACGACGAATCTGTATCGGGACTCATCGATATTAGGTAACAATACGCGGGATGAATACTAAGATTTAGATCTAATGTTAATTTTATGTTTAAAGTGAGTGTCATATCACGGTGATAACGCGAAACATCTCACAAAAATACACGCTTACGGGGTCTTTGCAACACAAAATAGCGCCGTTTGGCAAACTGAAGGGTTTATTGCTGAATGCCTGCTCCCCTCTGGTTCGAGGGGAACAGAATGCGCTGCTTAGAGGATTTCCAGCAGTTCGACTTCAAACACCAGGGTGCTGAACGGAGGGATGGATGCACCTGCGCCGCGCTCGCCATATGCCAGTTCCTGCGGGATAGTCAGTTCCCATTTAGAACCTACCGGCATCAGAGTCAGTGCTTCAATCCAGCCAGGGATCACGCCGTTAACCGGGAATTCAGCGGGTTCACCACGAGCAACGGAGCTGTCAAACACGGTGCCGTCGATCAGTTTACCGGTGTAATGAACACGAACGCGGTCGGTACGTGCCGGAATTGCGCCTTCACCCTGGTTGATCACGCGGAATTGCAGGCCAGATTCGGTGCTATTCACACCTTCTTTTTTGGCGTTTTCTTCCAGGTATTTCACACCTTCAGCAGCCATCGCCTGGAAACGCTGACGACGAACGGCATCGGCGCGTTCGTGGATTTCACGCAGCGCGCGATGCACCACATCAACCGGAACAGCCGGATGTTTGCCTTCCAGCGCATCGGCAATACCTGCAACCAGTGCTTCTGGCAGCAGCCCTTCCAGGCCAGATTCACTCAGTTGTTGCCCTACCTGCAAACCAATGCCGTAGCTTGCTTGCGCTTCGATGGTGTCAAAAGTTGGGGTGGTCATCGTATTTCCTTTCTTAGGGTATAAAAGTAGCGGGCAGCATATCAGCCACACTTCTTTGGGTAAAACTTTGTCACAGGAATGATGACAAATCCCGGGGAAAAAGAAACAATAGCAATATCCCGTATGAGGTAATGACTCCAACTTACTGATAGTGTTTTATGTTCAGATAATGCCCGATGACCTTGTCATGCAGCTCCACCGATTTTGAGAACGACAGTGACTTCCGTCCCAGCCTTGCCAGATGTTGTCTCAGATTCAGATTATGTCGCTCAATGCGCTGAGTGTAACGCTTGCTGATAACGTGCAGCTTTCCCTTCAGGCGTGATTCATACAGCGGCCAGC
>NZ_MIIV01000064.1:0-10263 GCF_001743015.1 Shigella sp. FC1567 | reverse complement strand
GCGCGGAAACTGCTGGGATAACAGCCCAATGGAACGCTTCTTCAGGAGTCTGAAGAACGAATGGATGCCGGTGGTGGGTTACGTAAGCTTCAGCGAGGCAGCTCACGCCATAACGGACTATATCGTTGGATATTACAGCGCACTAAGACCGCACGAATATAACGGTGGGTTACCCCCAAACGAATCGGAAAATCGATACTGGAAAAACTCTAACTCGGTGGCCAGTTTTTGTTGACCACTTCATCCCGAGGTTCACCATCTGCTTAAAGAAGTTGCTCGAGAAGAAAACATAGATCGAGTCTGCGCTCTTCATCTCGTTGAAGGTGTAGTAATAGGCGGTATTGCTCACCGGTTTCCATGAACTGCCATTCAGACTGAACTGCATATCGTACGCCCCGACGGCCGAGGCTAACGACGAGTTGGCGATCGCCGGGAATATATGGATTGAGGTGTTGCTGAGTCCGTTTGTTTGCAGGGTATAGTTGACCATCTTACAACTTAATCCTGAAAGGCTGCCGATGGTCTGTGTCCGGCAGTCGGCGTTCCCTTCGCCCAGGGTCGGCACCCCGTCGCTGTTGATAAATACCTCCGCCAGCGAGTGGGTATTTATTAACCGAAGATTTGCTGCTTTCGTATGGGTGACATTGCGAACATACCAGTTGCCGGAGGCCTGATCCTTACAACGCGCGCCGCTGCTGGCGTCATAGTTCACAGAGGTCTGACAGGCATTGATGGTCATTGTAAAGCTGCTGCCGACGGGCATTTGTTGCATATACTGGTAAAACGCGTCTGACAACATGCCGTGCATCCACTTCGCGCCGCCGCTGGTCACCGTCGCGCCATAAAATCCACTGGCGTCGGTGGTTTGCGGCAGGATAAGACTGGTGGTCATATTACACCCTGCGTACCAGTTGATGCAGCGTAAGCCAGTTAAAGGAGATGAAACCGGCGAATTTTCCAGCCACATATCAAACTTCCAGTTGGTATAAAGGCCGGTGTTGTAACCGTTATCAATGTAGCCGAGGCTTTGCTGATAGATGGTTCCTGAACCAGTGTATTTTAAACCGGTCCAGCGGTTGGCACCGGTCAGGCGCGGATCCAGCGCCCCGCCAGGAGTGACGAAAAAGTTGTCGTCTGAGTTGTTTTCGACAAACACAAACTCGCGTGCCGGTGCATCCGCCCAGGTTGTTTTGCTCACTGCCGCTCTGAGCGCAGTTACTGGCCAGATTAGCGCGAAAATTATCATCGTTATTAGTAGGTTAACTCTCATTCTCTTCTCCTGTCTGCGTCACCGCCGCCCACGATGAGAGGCCGCTGCAGACCACATCACCGACCCAGACGGCACCGCGCGCCTGGTTGAGTTCCAGAGCCACTTCGCAGGTTTTATTGCCACTGTAGCGAAAATCGATAGTGGGGTATTTCTTATCCACGTCCATGACAAACTCGCCGTTTTCATCGGTTCGGGTTCGGCCGATATGGTTGTTAATCCGTGCGTTAGCCAGCAGTGTGCCGTCTTCCGCACGGATACGACCGGAGACGGTAACCATCTGCTTCACCTCTGGCTCAATGACAGCGACATTGCCTGGATAGAGAGTCAGACGACTTTTGCGGCCGCTGACGATATCGTAACTGTCGAGTGAGTTTTTGCTGTTCTGTAACTCCACCTCATATCTTCCATAGGGAGAGAGCGGGAGATAGTTACGCTTGCCGTTAAGCGGGAAAATCCGCCCGTTGATTTTGGCGCTGATCTGACCGTCGTCCTCCAGCCCGGTGTTGAATATCACCCCAGCGTTGCCATCAGTCCGCCCGCTGGCAGCAATGTTTTTACCCTGCCAGCCGACGCTGCCATTGGCGGTCAAGTTGGTATTGACGTAGCCGTCCGCCGCGCTATTGACGTTCAGCGTTCCGCTGGCGTAACGAGCGTCGAACTGTGCATACGCCCCACCGCTGAGGGTTTTGTCATCACCGGTATCGCCGGAGATGGCACGTGACAGATTGGCACCAACAGTGCGAATGGTCCCTTCATCAAACTGTTTGCGTGCTGACAGGTTTGCCATGGTGTAGCCGTTTTGATGGGTCATCCCTGCGCTAAACCAGTTGCCCAGTGGTAGCGAGAGATCGAGAGCGATATATTTCCCTGTATTGGCGTTGCTGTCGCCGTTGTTATAGCGCTGAATACCGGCCCGCAGGCCAAGCGAACCAAAGGTACCGCTGTAGACATTTTGATAGTAATCTGCCGTGTAATAATGGCTGTTGTAACGGCGGTCATCATTGTAGCTGATGCTGAATGTGCCCAGCTTCGACCACAGTGAGTTCAGGTTGAGTGTGCCGCCGATTGCACGGTTGTCGGCATCGCTACGTCGCAATTGATTGCCAATACGGGTTTTTTCCTGGTTAACCCACAGCGAACTAAAGCCTCCCGGTAGAGTAGCGCTGATGCTGCCGATGCTGCTCCATGAGCTGTCACTGGCCAGCATATTTTGCAGGTTAACGTTGATCGCCCCCCCAAGCGGCAGCGTCAGACGGGTTTCACCCACCGCCTGATTATCGTATCCATATCCCGTTGCCGCCCAGCTAAGCGTACTCAATGAGCCGGAGGTCGAGGCACCTGCTAGCCAACTCTCTTTAGCTGGTCGCGTCTTTTTCCCGTTTTCCGACCAGCGATCCATATGAAAGCTACCGCCCCATACCTGCCACGCCAGTGGTGCACCGACGCCGCGCCCCGGCTAAACAGCTTATTGACCCGTTGAGTGCGTTTGCTGATCACGCGACCGTTAACGATCACCTCAACTTCCACATCGTAAATACCGTACGGTAGACCCCGGGTATCCACTTCATGATTGCCCATAGTGAAGTTCTGAACGCTTAGTAGCCGCCCATCACGGGTGAGATGTACTTCGCCCGCCGCCGGTAAAAAGGCGATCACTGGCGTGGCTGACTGGCTGCTGTCGAAGATGGTGGAGCTGGCCTGGTTTCCCCAGGAAAGGCCGTAAATCTTCCCTGCTGAAATGGCGGTCATCGGCCCTAATGACTGCAAGTTCCAGGTGTCGAGCATTCCACCGGCAAATCGGTGACCGGCAAAATCGCGTTCATACATCGCTTTATATAATTCACTGTCCTGTTGACCGCTACCGATCCCGTACAGCGAGCCGTCGAGCACCACATGATGTTCGCGCAGCGCAGTAACGTTATTCAGCGACAGATAGCTGGATGTGTTGCTCCCGCCGTTACGCAACTGGTTGTTATAGACGCCCAAGTTATAGCTCAGATTACTGCTGAGGGTGTTAACACTGGACTGCCCGATGTCTTCGCTACGTGAGCGTAGTACGGTGCCCAGCGCTTCGCGCTTGACCACCAGCTGCAGCAGCAGTTGGCGCAAGCTGAGATCCAACTGCGCGTTGTCAGTCAGGGGATGGTAAGGGCCTCATTGAACGGGGCGTTCGCCAGAGCCATCAGCTGCTGTCGAGTTTGTTCGCTGACACTGGCGTTATCTTCACTCTCTTCCAGCTGTATTTTCCGGATGCGTAGCTGTCCATCATCCAGCCAGATAAAAGCGCTGCCGATTCGCTGATCGTCCTGGCGACCCTGACTACCGGCGAGATGAATATAGAGCGGGACGCTCATGCCGTCCTGAAGCGCCTGACTGAAGGCCTGCGGAATAATCACCCCACCTATTTGCTGCGCACTTATGTCAGCAGCGCTGGCATCGGGCTGAACGAACAAAAAGACCATGCCGAAGGCAAACTGGGCTTTCAGTCCTGGGGAGAACCGTCGTAAAGGCATTGTCGTTATCCATCTGCACAGCTATCTATTTCACGGGAATGAACTTATCACCCTGCCAAAGTGCAACCCGTCCTTTGTTATCCGCAGTGTCCACGCGGGTAAAACGACGCGACTTGCCCGGCATCAGGTAGTAATTCTCTTTACACTCCTTACCGTTGGCGGCTTTCAGGCAGGGGCCGTAGGCGAGGATCCGCAGCGTCGCATTTCCTGTATTTGTCAGGGAGCCGTTGGCGTACTGAAAGTGGTAGTTCGCCTGACGAGGGGCGACGACCAGAATGGTGCCGATGCGGGCGGAAGCAGTGGCCACAGCGCTGCGGTTGGCATTATCGCGCTGCGCATCACTGAGGGCCTGATCAAACCAGACAATGCGGTAGTAGCGCTCTTTTTCATCTGCGGGTCCCTTATAGAAGAAGCGGATCACTTCGCTGGCTTGGGCGGGTAGCAGCAAGCTGGCGGGAGTGAGTAGCAACTCATCCGGCTTGTCCATTGAGATAACCTGCCCGTCGTCAAGCGGTGAAGAGAGCCGTTCGAGACGGATATTGATAAGGCGACCACTGTCGGTACTGTTTTTGATCGTTTTGCTCAGCGTGCTGCTGTCACTGTTCATAAACGATGATATATCGCCGACATCCAGCGCCTGGGCCGGAGATATTCCGGAAAACAGCAGAGCGAGAGGCAGAAGGTGCTTTTTCATAACAATTCCGTCCAGGAATAAAGCAGGGGGGCTACCCCTGCTGGTACATCAGAGAGATTAACTGGTCCAGGTCGCGTCGAACTGTACGCTAACGTCGCCGCTCCAGATGCCTTCCGGTAGAGTGCTGTAATCGGTTACTGCGGTGGTACCATTGGTGGTGCCGCTGATGATGGTGAAGGTGAAACCATCCTGTGCGGTGGTACGATTGCTGGCATTGTAACCGTTAGCCAGCGGGCTAAGGTTGCCGCCCAGTACGCCGTTGGCGGTATCGATCATCACGGTATCGCCAGTTTTTTCGACTGCCGCGCCGTTATAATCCACGCCCACATTCAGTGTGGAACCTGAGGTATCCAACTGAGTTAATGTGTTGGTGATAAGACGTGAGGTCAGTTTAAAGGCGGTAGCCGTTGAGTCACCCTCGATAGCCACGTCAAATAGACCTTTCTGTGAGTTAAAACCTTTAATGCCTTCGGCATACTGGAACGCCAAGCTACCGAGTGACGTCACAACCAGATTACTGGTGGTGTCTTTTTTGGCTGTTGCCGACCAGGTCGCTACAGCCTGAGCTGTTACGTCAGCAGCCTGCGCCACACCCATGCCGGTAAACACCGTTACCAGAGCTATTGCCAGAACCTTTTTTTCATTGCATTTCTTCCCGAGTTGAATTGAGGACGTGATGTCCCAGTGAGTCATTTTTTAAAACTAACTTGCCTGGAGTTTACTGAACCAACTTATATATTTTTGAGTACAGCTTGGCCTCAGCATTACGCCGATGGGTATACACTGTCTTCACACTACAATTTTCAATTCTGGCAATCGATTTAGGTTGCATTCCCTGGGCCGTCATGCGGATAATTTCCATTTCCCGGTCCGTGATTTTATCTTTCTTAATATCTTTTCTCAGGAACCTGCCATTAATCACATAGGCCAGTTCTTTTCTAATATCACGACTCAGTCCAGCGTATACCACGCCCCTAATATTGCTGTTGTAGTACCAATAATTAGCTAAGGCTTCTGACTTTCTGGCCGCAATCAATACGACCTGTTTCCCCTTTACCGCGGATAACCATTCATTATCACGGTTTATAAATTCAGATAAAGAATCCGTATTGAGATTGATAAACACGAAATCTTTTCTAATTTTCTCCAACGACAGATAAATTAATCTGTCGATATCCACAATCAGTTCAGATAGTCCTTTATAGAAGTAGGCGTCATGGGGAGACCAGATGTATTTATCAGAACGGTTTTGACATTCCATATGGTTTTTAACCTCATAGTCCCTACTGTAATCACTTTGCCATGTCACTACTTTCCAAACCTGTAATTTTTACAGGTGCATTCAGTTTCCTTAGTAAACCGGAAGTAAATAAGATACGTAGTACATATCAATAAAGGTTAAACGAGATTAAGTTTAATTATTTTCGATTGGGCTTAAATTTATGTTTTTTTTTCGATGAGTGTCAATATGTGAACGGAAAAGGAATTCAATGGTTAAGTCAATATTTAGAAAAACTGAAAATATTGCTTTTTTGATAAGAAGAAAAAGACATTTGGTTTCATAAGGTTATTGGCAATATAACGTTCAATTCTTACTTGCATTTTATATTGGTCAGGAACTTTGCCCTGAAGTGTTAGGAATAGTCTTAATGCGCTGTGTGATGGACTAGTAAAAAAACAAGTTTTAAGGGTAAGGGATAGAATATAAAACTATAATGAGCTGTCATTGAAGATGATTTGCCAATCAGTAAGAAATTTTAATGGATTAACATGCCGCACAAAATGGTTATAGGTGTTCATTACAATAAGTGATGGAAAATTGAACGGGCGTATGTACGTCATCTGTTCGGTAAGCCCTCAAGAGCCAGATTAAGTGAAGTTAAACGAAGGCTGCCAGCTGTCACAGGAACGATGGCCTCTTTGTCAGGGCACTGAGTGCAGTTATCTGTGCGCGTTACTCTAACTGGCACTCGAACGTCGGCGACGGGGTTACCGGTGGATCAGACTGTTCCTGTGGCGTAAACGTTTTTATGTTAGTACCAACAGATTTACCACATTTATCATCTTAACAGTTTGAGTGAAAATGCAGGCTGCGCCGCAAAGGGAGGAGACTGAGTGGCGTGTTCAGTCTAAAAGAGAGTTGATGCCAGCATACAGGGGCGAAGCTGGTCAACAAGTCAACATTAAGATAATGGAATATTCGTAGAGAAACGTCAGGCAGTTGGCCTCAAATGAACAGGAAGAATATATCCCCAGGAAAATTAATGTTGGTGTTATAAACACACCAACATTAATCCGATCTGATTATTAATCAGACAAATATCGTTAATCCGTCGAATTTTGAATCAACGTTTTTTCTTACGCCCCTGAACGGCCTTAAAACGTGGATTAGATTTACAAATCACATATAGCCGTCCTTTTCGCTTCACAATCTGACAGTCTGGATGGCGTTCTTTTGCGGTACGCAGAGAGTTAAGAACTTTCATCACGACCCCTTTTTCGTGCTAACAAAACGACCAAAACGTTGGGTGAATCGTGCAACATTTCCTTCTGATGCCACTGTTCTCAGCTTCCCTGTATAGAACGGGTGCGATTTAGAAGAGACATCAATTGTCACGTACGGATACGTTACGCCATCCAGCTCAATCTCACGGTCTGTTTTGATAGTCGAGCCGATTTTAAAGTACTCATCAACACTGGTGTCGTGGAACACCACAGTACGATACTCAGGATGGATATTGGGCTTCATCATTTTTACCTGTTATGTTATAGCATAACCATAAAGATACATGCTCATCCGGATCATTTCAACACCCAATCCCTGTGACCATTAGTGGTATGTGGAATTTCCGCAACGGGGAAGTCTGGCATTGTTAACAGCCGTTGGCGACGCTCCCATAAACGCCTGGATGAGTGATTGATGATGGTTTCGCTGAGAGTATGGATTTTTCGACAATGGAGGTTATCTCCACTTTACTGGCCGATGATTTATCGCAGTATGATTGATTACCTGACAGCGTGTATTCCTCTCCCACGGATATAATAATTACTTACAAAAAGGGAGAGAATGCATATTTTAAATATCACTGAAGTGAACAGTTTATTGCCGTTATTAATAGAAATGGAGAAATAAATAGGCGTATTCTACAATTGCGACAAAAACAACGATATTAATTAGTTTATGACTGATTTGTTGTACTTTATTCTCTTTCATTGGTACTTCCTCGCTTTAAAAAAGAGCGCACTTCGTAAGTGCCCTTATATAAATAACGAGTTTGGTCAACCAGTTTTTTGACATGTATCACAAATTTGAATAGATGTATTACATCGGCTATCTTTTATTGCACCAACGTCATTGATATATGTCGACTGAAGTCAGTCCCGGGAATGAGTCTGATCTCAAGACTGGCCCAGTCCTGGCGTTGATTGGTGCTGAGGAGCATATCGCATCTCATCATAATGTCGTATCTCCTGGGGTGTTATACAAGATATCGTTGTTGGTGACCAGGGAGAGGAATTGAGTTCTATTAAACCGTCAACTATGCCGGATACATACTGGATTACACTGCAGGCACGCCTTACGAGAGAACGTGCCGCAGTGACGGGTTAATTATCTGAAAGAATTTGTGAGGCTGTATCGGTTACTCATTGATTTGATAGTTTTACTCTCGGGAGAGTAATAGATATTTAATCTATTAACGGAAACCAGCCAGTTCCTTTCGATGCCTGAATTTGATTCCATAGTTTATCCGGAATGGTTAATTCATGAATAAGTTGTGTTCTCGTTCATGAGAAGCATAACGTAAAGGGAAAAGCTCGATTAGACGGCAGGATTTGTCAGGGGTTATGAACGAAATTCATAAATCTGTTTGAGTGTTGCGATGAGTAGTGTAAGTTCGATATCCCCGCAATTTACAGTCCGATGAAGGAAAATGAATATCCATAATAAATATATCGGTTTATCCTGGCGTATATACCTACTTCGACGTATTTCCAATAGTTGCTAATTAAAGGCAGGTCATTATTATTCAGTCTGAATAATGAATTATTCACTGTCCGCAGAGTAAGAAATATAACTTAGGTATCTATTTAATGACTTGCACAAAAAGCTAAATTTTTACCCATAAATAAAAATATAATCCCGCGCCCAACCACCTGATGAGTGGCTACAGACACTGGATATATCAGGTGGCGGTGCACTTTCTTACATAAAGGTATTTCCTTTTCTGCGGAAAAGGAAACCGGGAAATCCCCGGTTTTTCTGACAAGCAGACGCCATTATTTGTGTCTGCCTATGTTCGTTAATTCGTTCATCAGGAAATTATCTCAATGTCACGTTATAAAACAGGTCATAAACAACCACGATTTCGTTATTCAGTTCTGGCCCGCTGCGTGGCGTGGGCAAATATCTCTGTTCAGGTTCTTTTTCCACTCGCTGTCACCTTTACCCCAGTAATGGCGGCACGTGCGCAGCATGCGGTTCAGCCACGGTTGAGCATGGGAAATACTACGGTAACTGCTGATAATAACGTGGAGAAAAATGTCGCGTCGTTTGCCGCAAATGCCGGGACATTTTTAAGCAGTCAGCCAGATAGCGATGCGACACGTAATTTTATTACCGGAATGGCCACCGCTAAAGCTAACCAGGAAATACAGGAGTGGCTCGGGAAATATGGTACAGCGCGCGTCAAACTGAATGTCGATAAAGATTTCTCGCTGAAGGATTCTTCGCTGGAAATGCTTTATCCGATTTATGATACGCCGACAAATATGTTGTTCACTCAGGGGGCAATACATCGTACAGACGATCGTACTCAGTCAAATATTGGTTTTGGCTGGCGTCATTTTTCAGGAAATGACTGAATGGGGGGGGTGAACACCTTTATCGACCATGATTTATCCCGTAGTCATACCCGCATTGGTGTTGGTGCGGAATACTGGCGCGATTATCTGAAACTGAGCGCCAATGGTTATATTCGGGCTTCTGGCTGGAAAAAATCGCCGGATATTGAGGATTATCAGGAACGCCCGGCGAATGGCTGGGATATTCGTGCTGAGGGCTATTTACCCGCCTGACCGCAGCTTGGCGCAAGCCTGATGTATGAGCAGTATTATGGCGATGAAGTTGGGCTGTTTGGCAAAGATAAACGCCAGAAAGATCCACATGCGATTTCCGCTGAAGTGAATTACACGCCTGTGCCTCTTCTGACCCTGAGTGCCGGGCATAAGCAGGGCAAGAGTGGGGAGAATGACACTCGCTTTGGCCTGGAAGTTAATTATCGGATTGGCGAACCTCTGGAGAAACAACTCGATACAGACAGCATTCGCGAGCGTCGAATGCTGGCAGGCAGCCGCTATGACCAGGTTGAGCGTAATAACAACATCGTTCTTGAGTACCGCAAATCTGAAGTGATCCGTATTGCTCTGAACCGCCCCGGGAATCCTGGAGACTAAACTCCCTGAGAAAGAGGTAAACAGGATGACTAAAAATACTCGTTTTTCCCCCGAAGTCCGTCAGAGGGCGATTCGTATGGTTCTGGAAAGTCAGGGCGAATATGACTCACAGTGGGCGGCAATTTGTTCCATTGCCCCAAAGATTGGCTGTACACCGGAGACTCTGCGTGTCTGGGTACGCCAGCATGAGCGGGATACCGGAGGCGGTGATGGCGGGCTCACCACCGCTGAACGTCAGCGTCTGAAAGAGCTGGAACGTGAAAATCGTGAACTGCGCCGCAGTAACGATATCCTTCGCCAGGCTTCCGCTTATTTTGCGAAGGCGGAGTTCG
>NZ_MIIV01000063.1:0-10313 GCF_001743015.1 Shigella sp. FC1567 | reverse complement strand
TTTCTGGTGCGTACCGGGCTGAGAGGCGGTGTAAGTGAACTGTAGTTGCCATGTTTTACGGCAATGAGAGCAGAGATAGCGCTGATGTCCGGCAGTGCTTTTGCCGTTACGCACCACGCCTTCAGTAGCTGAGCAGGAAGGACATCTGATGGAAATGGAAGCCACGCAAGCACCTTAAAATCACCATCATACACTAAATCAGTAAGTTGGCAGCATTACCAAATATCAGGAACGACCGAAGGTCGCTCCGGAGTTTATTCCGCGTGACATCAACCCGGAAATGGAGAACCGTCTGAGTGCCGTACTTGCCGCAAGGGAAGCAGAAGGTCGTCAGATGGCCAGCCTCTTCGAACCGGATGTCCCGGAGGTTGTTTCCGGAGAAGACGTGACTCAGGCTGAACAGCCGCAACAGCCGGTGTCTCCTGTCATCAACGATAAGAAGTCAGATTCAGGTGTGAATGTTCCGGCAGGGGGGATCGAGCAGGAGCTGAAAATGAAACCGGAAGAAGAGATGGAACAGCAACTGCCACCCGGGATCAGTGAATCCGGTGAAGTGGTGGATATGGCCGCTTATGAGGCATGGCAGCAGGAAAATCATCCGGACACCTGGCAGCAGATGCAGCGTCGTGAAGAGGTGAACATCAATGTGCACCGGGAACGCGGGGAGGATGTTGAGCCGGGAGATGATTTCTGATGAACAGGTCAGCTCCAGTCTTCAGTTCTCAGGCCGCCCACACGTTCAAATTCCCGGGTGTTATTAGTCACAATAATCAGCCCCCGACTGCGGGCATGACCTGCGATCATTTGATCAAATGGCCCGACAGGGCGTCCCTGACGGGCAAGTTCTGCTCTTATCTGGCCGGTGTGTGTGGCTGCAGCAGCGTCGTAATCCAGAACATCAATGCGGGAAACAAATCCCTCGATCACAGCGAGATTACGTTCAGGCATCTGGCTTTTTTCTGCACCATATATCAGCTCCATCAGGGTGACCGAACTGATACACATTCTCCCCTGGTTCAGGTTAAAACGCTCCCTGACGCTGGCGGGTTTGTTCTTTATCGTAAAAATGCAGATGTTGGTATCGAGCATAAACTTCAGCATCAGAATGACTCCCTTTCCTGCATGCCGGGCTGTTCCCTGTTATCCATAAAATCGGCGCTGACGCTGTGTCCGTCGAACCATTCGTCCCATGTCTCTCCGGCTGGCGTAATGATTCTGGTTCGTCCGACAGCAATCACTTCAACGCGTTTTACGTTTTCCGGCAATGCAACCGCTTTTGGCAGTCTGACCGCCTGGCTGCGGTTGCTGAGAAATACGGTGGTTTCCATTATTTGCCTCCTTATGTGGATATGTCTTGTGTATATCCATTGTGGGATTGATGCCGGGATATGTCAAAGGGATATACGTTTATGATGAGTATCGCGCAGGTCAGATCGGCCGGAAGTGCCGGTAATTATTATACCAACAAGGATAATTACTATGTGCTGGGCAGCATGGGAGAACGCTGGGCCGGCCAGGGGGCTGAACAACTGGGGCTGCAGGGCAGTGTCGATAAGGATGTCTTTACCCGCCTTCTGGAGGGCAGGCTGCCGGACGGGGCGGATTTAAGCCGCATGCAGGATGGCAGTAACAGGCATCGTCCCGGCTACGACCTGACCTTCTCCGCTCCCAAAAGTGTCTCCATGATGGCCATGCTCGGGGGGGACAAACGTCTTATTGAAGCACATAACCAGGCCGTGGATTTTGCTGTCCGTCATCATCCGTGTGGAGGCACTGGCCTCCACACGGATGATGACGGACGGACAGTCAGAAACGGTGCTGACCGGTAATCTGGTGATGGCACTGTTTAACCACGACACCAGTCGCGATCAGGAACCACAGTTACACACGCATGCGGTGGTGACTAATGTTACGCAGCATAACGGCGAATGGAAGACACTGAGCAGTGACAAAGTGGGGAAAACGGGGTTCATTGAGAATGTGTACGCTAATCAGATTGCCTTTGGCAGGCTCTACCGGGAAAAACTGAAAGAGCAGGTTGAGGCGCTGGGCTATGAAACTGAAGTGGTCGGTAAGCACGGTATGTGGGAAATGCCGGGTGTACCGGTGGAGGCCTTTTCCGGACGCTCACAGACTATCCGGGAGGCCGTCGGGGAAGACGCCTCGCTGAAATCCCGGGATGTGGCGGCGCTGGATACGCGTAAATCCAAACAGCACGTCGATCCTGAAGTCAGAATGGCCGAGTGGATGCAGACGCTGAAGGAAACCGGGTTCGACATCCGGGCATATCGTGACGCAGCGGAACAACGGGCATATACCCGCACGCAGACACCCGGACCCGCTTCACAGGACGGGCCGGATGTGCAGCAGGCGGTGACACAGGCCATTGCCGGATTAAGTGAACGCAAAGTGCAGTTTATGTATACGGACCTGCTGGCCAGGACGGTCGGCATACTGCCGCCGGAAAATGGTGTGATTGAACGGGCACGCGCCGGTATCGATGAGGCCATCAGCCGTGAGCAGCTTATCCCCCTCGATCGTGAGAAGGGGCTGTTCACGTCCGGGATTCATATGCTCGATGAGCTGTCAGTCCGGGCACTCAGTCGTGACATCATGAAACAGAACCGGGTGACCGTACATCCGGAGAAAAGTGTCCCCCGGACGGCCGGTTACAGCTATGCCGTCAGTGTTCTGGCACAGGACCGTCCGTCGCTGGCCATTGTGTCCGGGCAGGGCGGTGCAGCCGGGCAGCGTGAGCGGGTGGCTGAACTGGTCATGATGGCCCGGGAGCAGGGGCGGGAGGTGCAGATTATCGCTGCTGACCGTCGCTCGCAGATGAACCTGAAGCAGGATGAACGGCTGTCCGGTGAACTGATAACCGGACGTCGTCAGTTGCTGGAAGGCATGGCCTTCACGCCGGGCAGTACCGTTATCGTCGACCAGGGCGAAAAACTCTCCCTGAAAGAGACGTTAACCCTGCTGGATGGTGCCGCACGTCATAACGTACAGGTCCTGATAACTGACAGCGGGCAGCGAACCGGTACAGGCAGTGCACTGATGGCCATGAAGGATGCCGGGGTGAACACATATCGCTGGCAGGGGGGAGAACAGCGACCGGCCACCATCATCAGTGAACCGGACCGTTATGTCCGCTATGCCCGGCTGGCCGGAGATTTTGCGGCCAGCGTGAAAGCCGGAGAAGAGAGCGTGGCACAGGTCAGCGGAGTACGGGAACAGGCCATACTGACACAGGCCATTCGCAGTGAGCTGAAAACACAGGGCGTGCTCGGACACCCGGAGGTAACCATGACCGCCCTGTCACCGGTCTGGCTGGACAGCCGGAGCCGTTATCTGCGGGATATGTACCGCCCGGGAATGGTGATGGAGCAGTGGAACCCGGAGACACGCAGTCATGACCGCTATGTGACAGAACGTGTGACGGCGCAGAGTCACAGCCTGACCCTGCGGAATGCGCAGGGCGAAACGCAGGTGGTGCGTATTTCTTCCCTGGACAGCAGCTGGTCGCTGTTCCGGCCGGAAAAAATGCCGGTGGCAGACGGTGAGCGTCTGAGGGTGACAGGGAAAATTCCCGGACTCCGCGTCTCCGGCGGTGACCGCCTGCAGGTGGCATCCGTCAGTGAAGATGCGATGACGGTTGTTGTGCCGGGACGGGCTGAACCGGCCACCCTGCCTGTGAGCGATTCACCGTTCACGGCACTGAAGCTGGAGAACGGCTGGGTGGAAACGCCCGGGCATTCCGTCAGCGACAGTGCGACGGTTTTTGCCTCCGTCACACAGATGGCAATGGACAATGCCACCCTGAACGGTCTGGCCCGCAGTGGTCGTGATGTCCGGCTGTATTCCTCACTGGATGAAACCCGTACTGCGGAAAAACTTGCCCGCCATCCTTCCTTTACGGTGGTTTCTGAGCAGATAAAGGCGCGTGCCGGTGAGACATTGCTGGAAACCGCTATCAGTCTGCAGAAAGCCGGGCTTCACACGCCGGCACAGCAGGCCATTCATCTGGCCCTTCCTGTGCTGGAAAGTAAAAACCTGGCCTTCAGCATGGTGGACCTGCTGACAGAGGCGAAGTCGTTTGCTGCAGAAGGAACCGGTTTTGCTGACCTGGGAGGGGAAATCAATGCGCAGATAAAACGGGGTGGTTTACTGTATGTGGATGTGGCAAAAGGCTATGGCACAGGCCTGCTGGTTTCCCGTGCGTCGTATGAGGCAGAAAAGAGCATTCTTCGCCATATTCTCGAAGGTAAGGAGGCGGTCACGCCGCTGATGGAGAGAGTACCTGGCGAACTCATGGAGAAACTGACATCAGGACAGCGCGCCGCCGCCCGTATGATACTGGAAACGTCCGACCGTTTCACGGTGGTGCAGGGCTATGCCGGTGTGGGTAAGACCACACAGTTCCGGGCGGTGATGTCAGCCGTGAACATGCTGCCGGAGAGTGAACGTCCCCGTGTCGTGGGGCTGGGGCCCACACACCGTGCGGTCGGGGAGATGCGCAGCGCCGGCGTGGATGCACAGACACTGGCGTCCTTTCTGCATGACACGCAGCTGCAGCAGCGCAGCGGAGAAACGCCGGATTTCAGCAACACGCTGTTCCTTCTCGATGAGAGCTCTATGGTGGGCAATACCGACATGGCACGGGCATACGCCCTGATTGCGGCCGGTGGCGGTCGGGCTGTGGCCAGCGGTGACACGGACCAGCTGCAGGCCATCGCGCCCGGTCAGCCTTTCCGTCTCCAGCAGACGCGCAGTGCTGCCGATGTGGTCATCATGAAGGAGATTGTGCGTCAGACGCCGGAACTGCGGGAGGCGGTATACAGCCTGATTAACCGGGATGTGGAAAGGGCGCTGTCCGGGCTTGAGCGTGTGAAACCGTCTCAGGTGCCACGTCTGGAGGGCGCATGGGCACCGGAGCACTCCGTGACGGAGTTCAGTCACAGCCAGGAAGCGAAACTGGCAGAAGCGCAGCAGAAGGCGATGCTGAAAGGCGAGGCTTTTCCGGATGTCCCCATGACACTGTATGCAGCCATTGTCCGCGACTATACCGGCAGGACACCGGAAGCACGGGAGCAGACGCTGATTGTCACGCACCTGAATGAGGACCGGCGCGTACTGAACAGCATGATTCATGATGCACGGGAAAAGGCCGGAGAACTGGGGCAGGTGCAGGTCATGGTGCCTGTCCTGAACACAGCGAATATACGCGACGGGGAGCTGCGTCGTCTCTCCACCTGGGAGAATAACCCGGATGCCCTTGCCCTGGTGGATAATGTGTATCACCGGATTGCCGGTATCAGCAAGGATGACGGGCTGATAACCCTGCAGGATGCGGAAGGTAACACGCGGCTGATTTCGCCCCGGGAGGCGGTGGCTGAAGGCGTCACGCTGTACACCCCGGACACCATCCGGGTGGGGACCGGTGACAGGATACGCTTCACGAAGAGTGACCGGGAGCGCGGTTATGTGGCCAACAGCGTCTGGACGGTGACAGCGGTTTCCGGTGACAGTGTCACACTTTCTGACGGTCAGCAGACCCGTGTGATTCGCCCCGGTCAGGAGCGGGCAGAGCAACATATTGACCTGGCCTATGCCATCACCGCCCATGGTGCACAGGGGGCGAGTGAAACCTTTGCCATCGCGCTTGAAGGCACGGAAGGTAACCGGAAACTGATGGCCGGCTTTGAGTCAGCCTACGTGGCCCTGTCGCGTATGAAGCAGCATGTGCAGGTGTACACCGATAACCGTCAGGGCTGGACGGATGCCATCAACAATGCCGTACAGAAAGGAACTGCCCACGATGTGTTTGAGCCGAAACCGGACCGGGAGGTCATGAATGCAGAGCGGCTGTTCAGTACGGCGCGGGAGCTGCGGGACGTGGCGGCAGGCCGTGCCGTTCTCCGTCAGGCGGGGCTGGCCGGGGGAGACAGTCCTGCACGGTTTATTGCTCCGGGACGTAAATATCCGCAACCGTATGTGGCACTGCCGGCGTTTGACCGTAACGGCAAGTCCGCCGGTATCTGGCTGAACCCGCTGACCACGGATGACGGAAACGGGCTGCGGGGATTCAGCGGTGAAGGTCGGGTAAAAGGCAGCGGGGATGCGCAGTTCGTGGCTCTGCAGGGCAGCCGTAACGGAGAAAGCCTGCTGGCTGATAATATGCAGGATGGCGTCCGGATTGCCCGTGATAATCCTGACAGTGGTGTGGTGGTAAGAATCGCCGGTGAAGGCCGTCCGTGGAATCCCGGTGCCATCACCGGTGGCCGCGTGTGGGGGGATATCCCGGACAACAGCGTCCAGCCGGGAGCCGGAAATGGCGAACCGGTCACGGCAGAGGTACTGGCACAGCGGCAGGCTGAAGAGGCCATCCGCCGTGAAACGGAACGTCGCGCAGATGAAATTGTCCGTAAAATGGCAGAGAACAAACCTGACCTGCCGGACGGCAAAACAGAGCAGGCTGTCAGGGAAATTGCCGGGCAGGAGCGTGACCGGGCTGCCATAACTGAACGGGAAGCCGCGCTGCCGGAGAGTGTACTGCGTGAACCACAACGGGTGCGGGAAGCGGTCCGGGAAGTTGCCCGGGAAAATTTGCTGCAGGAGCGTCTGCAGCAGATGGAGCGGGATATGGTTCGTGACCTGCAGAAAGAGAAAACCCCGGGCGGAGACTGATACAGGAAGACAAACACTGATGACAACGGATAACACGAACACGACACGTAACGATTCACTGGCTGCACGGACCGATACCTGGTTGCAGTCATTTCTGGTCTGGTCACCCGGACAGCGGGATATCATCAAAACGGTGGCACTGGTGCTGATGGTACTGGACCACATCAATCTGATATTCCAGCTGAAGCAGGAATGGATGTTTCTGGCCGGGCGAGGAGCCTTTCCGCTTTTTGCCCTGGTGTGGGGGCTGAATCTGTCCCGTCATGCGCATATCCGGCAACCGGCCATTAACCGGCTGTGGGGATGGGGAATTATTGCCCAGTTCGCATATTATCTGGCAGGCTTTCCCTGGTATGAGGGGAATATCCTGTTTGCCTTTGCAGTGGCGGCACAGGTGCTGACGTGGTGTGAAACGCGCAGTGGGTGGCGTACAGCAGCGGCCATACTCCTGATGGCCCTGTGGGGGCCTTTGTCCGGCACCAGTTACGGTATTGCCGGGTTGCTGATGCTGGCAGTCAGCAACCGGCTGTACCGGGCGGAAGACAGAGCGGAACGTCTGGCGCTGGTCGCCTGCCTGCTGGCTGTTATTCCGGCGCTTAACCTTGCCACCAGTGATGCAGCGGCGGTGGCCGGTCTTGTGATGACGGTGCTGACCGTTGGTCTGGTGTTGTGTGCCGGAAAATCATTACCCCGTTTCTGGCCCGGAGACTTTTTCCCGACGTTCTATGCCTGTCATCTGGCTGTGCTGGGCGTTCTGGCGCTGTGACGGGTGTGGTATCTTTGGCCGCAAGAGGATGATTCGTCAGAGGCAGAACACAGCATGACAGAGCAGAAGCGACCGGTACTGACACTGAAGCGGAAGACAGAGGGAACAGCGACTGTCCGCAGCCGGAAAACCATCATCAATGTCACCACGCCACCAAAGTGGAAGGTGAAAAAGCAGAAGCTGGCCGAGAAAGCGGCCCGTGAAGCAGAGCTGGCGGCAAAAAAAGCGCAGGCCAGACAGGCGCTGTCCATTTATCTGAACCTGCCCACGCTGGATGAGGCTGTGAATACCCTGAAGCCCTGGTGGCCGGGATTATTTGACGGTGACACGCCCCGGCTTCTGGCCTGCGGTATCCGGGACGTGTTACTGGAAGACGTGGCGCAGCGGAATATCCCGCTCTCGCATAAAAAACTGCGCAGGGCGCTGAAGGCCATCACCCGTTCAGAAAGCTATCTGTGTGCCATGAAAGCCGGTGCCTGCCGGTATGACACGGAAGGGTATGTGACGGAGCATATTTCTCAGGAGGAGGAAGCGTATGCGGGAGCGCGTCTGGCGAAAATTCGTCGCCAGAACCGGATAAAGGCAGAACTTCAGGCCGTGCTTGATGAGAAATAAAAAAAGCCTCCCCCAGAGAGAGGAGGCAGGGAAATAAGGCTTAAAAGGAAATAACTTCCGCTTCCGAAAGGAAGCCAGTCCACTGAATTATTTATCACAATAATACTGACAACTAAAGGGGGACAAGAAAATGAATGGATTCAGAAACAGTTCACGGAACGGCCAGGTCTGGCGTTACCAGCGTGCCGGCGGGCGGGCCGTTATTCTGGAAGTCAGTGGACGCTGGATGGAAGCGGCAGAAGCATGGCGACGGGCTGCCTGTGTTGCGCCTAGGACAGACTGGCAGCAGTTTGCCCGGAAAAGGGCTGAACACTGCCACCGGCGCTGCCGGGGAAGGGGGTAACGAAAAAAGCAGCCTTCATTACTCCAGGAGTCAGAAGGCTGAAAGGAGTTTATGAGATTTGCTTCTTAATATCCGGTCGGGCAGTATGACCGGACAGTTCTGAGTAGCACAGAGTCTTTTCCGCATTAAGTCGATTTTTTATATTTTGTGATTAATTTCACAAAATAAGGTGTTATTCAATGTGTGCTGCCCTATTCAGGGGGGCTGAAATACAGGTGCCATTTATCTGATATGGAGAATAACATGAGGAAATATATTCCACTGGTATTATTTATCTTTTCATGGCCGGTATTGTCTGCAGATATTCATGGACGGGTTGTTCGTGTACTGGACGGTGATACCATCGAGGTCATGGACTCACTGAAGGCGGTGCGGATCAGGCTGGTAAATATTGATGCACCGGAAAAGAAACAGGATTATGGCCGGTGGTCAACAGACATGATGAAATCACTGGTTGCAGGAAAAACGGTTACCGTCACATATTTTCAGCGAGATCGTTATGGTCGTATTCTCGGGCAGGTTTATGCACCAGACGGAATGAATATTAATCAGTTTATGGTCCGGGCCGGGGCTGCCTGGGTATATGAGCAGTACAACACAGATCCCGTGCTACCTGTCCTTCAGAACGAAGCCAGACAACAAAAACGTGGGCTCTGGTCAGATGCTGATCCGGTTCCCCCCTGGATATGGAGGCACCGTAAATAAAGCGATGGCAATCCTATCATTCATCTGTTCTCAGCGGGAATAAAAATGGCAAAAACAAAACAGGAATGGCTGTATCAGTTACGGCGATGTTCATCAGTCAATACGCTGGAAAAAATTATTCATAAAAACAGAGACAGTTTATCAAACAGTGAACGTGAATCATTTAATTCAGCAGCAGACCACCGGCTAGCGGAATTAATCATCGGAAAGTTATATGACAGGATACCAAAAGAGATATGGAAATATGTAAGGTAATAATTCAGCAATAATTAATTGCCAGGAGCAGATAAATAATGAAGTTGATTATTTTTATTCTCATTGTTCTGATTATTGCAGCGCTACTTATCCGGATTATCCTCAGAAGTGTAAATCAGCATTCTCCTTTGCTGATGCAATTGCATGCGGCAGGTATACGGACCGGTGATGCAGAGCGAATACTGTCCAGCGGTGAATACTGGCAACGTCAGACGACGCTGCTGACAGAAAGGGAAGTCAGTTTTATGAAAGGACTGTTCAGAATTGTGGATATGACGCGGTGGTATCTGTGTCCGCAGGTACGGGTCGCGGATATCGTCCAGCTGAACGGGAATATCCGGCCACGATCACGCCAGTGGTGGCAGTTATTCAGGATGGTGTCTCAGTGGCATGTTGATGTGGTTATCGTTGAGCTGCGTTCGTTCAGTATTGTTGCAGCAGTAGAGCTGGATGATGCCAGCCATTTACGACCGGAACGCAGACGCCGGGATATTCTTCTGGAAGAGGTTCTGAGGCAGGCTGGTATTCCGTTGCTCAGAAGCCACGATGCCAGAAAACTGCTGCAGATGACCGGAGAATGGCTGAATACAACAGTGAACCGCCCCGGGTTTCCTGGAGAGTGTTTTATCTGTGAACTCAGGCTGCCAGATCATCGTTTCCGATGGAAGCATAATAAGCTTTTTCTGCTTCTGCCGGAGGGATGTGGCCCAGCCTTTCCAGCAATCGTCGATTATTATACCAGTCCACCCACGTGAGTGTGGCCAGTTCCACTTCTGCACGGTTTTTCCAGCTCTTACGGTGTATTACCTCCGCTTTGTAAAGACCATTGATGCTCTCCGCCATCGCGTTGTCATACGAGTCGCCTGTACTTCCTGTTGATGCCAGTAATCCGGCTTCCTTAAGCCGCTGTGTGTAGGCCAGCGATACATACTGAGAACCTTT
>NZ_MIIV01000062.1:0-10449 GCF_001743015.1 Shigella sp. FC1567 | reverse complement strand
GCTTATAATCTGGTGAGATATCAGATGATTAAAATGGCGGAACATCTGAAAGGTTACTGGCCGAATCAACTGAGTTTCTCAGAATCATGCGGAATGGTGATGAGAATGCTGATGACATTGCAGGGCGCTTCACCGGGACGTATACCGGAGCTGATGCGCGATCTTGCAAGTATGGGACAACTTGTGAAATTACCGACGAGAAGGGGAAGGGCCTTCCGAGAGTGGTAAAGGAGAGGCCCTGGAAATACCCCACAGCCCCGAAAAAGAGCCAGTCAGTTGCTTAACTGACTGGCATTACGACAATGTGCCGACGTTTTGATAAAGAAATATTTGGCTATTTATTGCCCGTTGTTCATTCAGGCTGCCTGGCTAATCCGCGCCAACTGCTCGAAATAATCCGGAAATGTTTTGGCCGTACATTTGGGATCAAGAATCGTCACTGGTGTATCTGACAACGCCACCAGCGAGAAACACATCGCCATCCGGTGATCATTGTATGTCGCGATCTCGGCAAAGTTCAGTTTTTCCGGTGGAGTGATACGAATGTAATCGTGCCCCTCTTCTACTTCCGCACCGACTTTACGCAGTTCTGTTGCCATCGCAAACAGGCGATCGGTTTCTTTAACACGCCAGTTATAGATATTGCGCAGCGTGGTGGTGCCTTTTGCAAATAACGCCGCCGTGGCAATGGTCATCGCCGCATCGGGAATATGGTTCATATCCATATCAATAGCGTTCAGTTCACCACGCGTGCAGGAAATATAATCATCGCCCCAGCAAATGGTCGCGCCCATTTTTCCAGCACATCAGCAAAGCGAATATCACCCTGCATACTGTTACGTCCAATACCGGTCACTTTTACAGTGCCGCCTTTGATTGCTGCTGCTGCCAGAAAGTAAGAAGCCGAAGATGCATCGCCTTCGACCAAATAAGTACCCGGAGACTGATAAGACTGTCCGCCTTTTACGACAAATTGTTGATAGTGCTGATTTTCAATTTCAACACCAAACGTCTTCATCAGATTGAGTGTGATGTCGATATAAGGTTTAGAAACCAGATCGCCTTTAATACGAATCACCGTATCTTCCGGCGCAAGAGGCGCAGTCATTAACAGTGCGGTGAGGAATTGGCTGGAAACGGAGCCATCAACGTCAACGTTGCCGCCAGTAAAGCTGCCCTGTAAACGCAACGGCGGATAATTTTCTTGTTCCAGGTAAGTGATCTTCGCCCCGCCCAGGCGCAGCGCATCCACCAGATGACCAATCGGGCGTTCTTTCATACGCGGCTCACCGGTCAGCACAATATCATTGCTACCCAGACAAAGAGCTGCCGCCAGCGGACGCATTGCCGTTCCGGCGTTACCGAGGAACAACTCCAGGGCACCTTCTGCGTGTAATGGACCGCCGTTACCGATAATTTCGCAACGCGTACGATCGGCTGAAAGCGTATAGCTTACCCCTAACGCTGTTAATGCATTCAGCATATGGCGCACGTCATCGCTATCCAGCAGATTGGTTAATACTGTTTTGCCGTGTGCTAATGCCGCCAGCAATAAAGCGCGGTTAGAAACGCTCTTGGAACCGGGCAGATTAATAGTGCCATCGACACGAGCGATGGGTTGTAACGTCAGGGATTCCATGAACTCAACTCTCTACAACAGAAATAAAAACCCCACAGGCTGGCTGTGGGGATTAAGCAAAATTTCGGCATTAACCGTGACGGCGTTCGAACTCAACCATGAAGTCTGTCAGCGCTTTAACGCCTTCCAGCGGCATGGCGTTATAAATAGAAGCGCGCATTCCGCCGACCACACGGTGACCTTTCAGTGCATGAAGGCCAGCAGCAAAAGACTCTTCAAGGAACAATTTGTCAAGCGCACTGTCCGCCAACTGGAACGGCACGTTCATCCGCGAACGGTTAGCTTTCGCCACGTCATTGCGGTAGAAATCGCTGTTATCAATCACCCCATATAGCAGTTCTGCTTTTTGCTGATTGATTTTATCCATTTCAGCTACACCGCCGTTCGCTTTCAGCCATTTAAAGACCAGACCAGATAGATACCAGGCAAATGTCGGCGGCGTGTTAAACATGGAGCCGTTATCGTTGAAGATGGAATAATCCAGTATCGACGGACACGCGATATTCGCTTTGCCCAGCAAATCTTCACGAACGATGACGATTGTCAGGCCAGCCGGGCCGATATTTTTCTGCGCGCCAGCGTAAATCACGCCATAACGGCTGACGTCAATCGGACGGGAAAGAATGGTTGAAGAGAAGTCGGCGGCGACCACCACATCTTTGCCGAAGTCTGGCGTTTCGTCGATGGCGATACCGTCGATGGTTTCATTCGGGCAGTAATGCATATAAGCAGCATTATCAGAGAGTTGCCATTCACGCATTGGCTTAACCGCGCGCAGACCATCAACAGTCACTTTGGCGTCAAAGACATTAGGCGTGCAGTATTTTTTCGCTTCTTTAATGGCACTTGCCGCCCAGTAACCGGCATCAACATAATCTGCGGTGGTTTTATCACCGAGAATATTCAGCGGTACCGCAGCAAACTGACCGCGACCACCGCCATGGCAGAATAATACCTTGTAGTTGGAGGGGACATTAAGAAGATCGCGAAAATCCTTCTCGGCTTCCTCTGCAACCTGAATGAACTCTTTGCCACGGTGACTCACTTCCATCACCGACGTACCAAGACCGTTCCAGTCGCGCAGTTCCTGTTGAGCCTGTTTAAGCACCTCTGCCGGTAGCATTGCCGGACCAGAACTAAAATTGAAGATTTGAGCCATTTCCCCTCACCACGTTGCGTTGCTATTAACCCGCGGTCAATCGATTGCGACCACAGGTAATACATTATTCCTGTGGCTATCGGTTTTATCATTCAGTGACACACATCGCAATGAGTAAAACCGTTGAGGGCAAAAATGAGGCTTGCATCACACAAAAGAATCTCTCGGATTATTAGCAAAAAGCCGATGTTTTTACTGTCAGGTCACCCGTTTTGCCCGACTTGCCTTCGTCCATTCTGGATTTGCACAGCGCGGACATAATTGTTTTTCCCCCGCTTTCATATGAATGATTTCACTACAACGAATACAGGCATAGTCCGCCGACTCCGGCACCACTTTGTAACGCTGCGTACAATCACTGGGTAAAATAAGTAAACCCGGTTTCACCTTGTCATCTTCAAAGAAATAGACACTGATTTGCCCGTTGGTTTCGAGAATCGCCAGACGTACCTGCCCCAGCTGCTCCACGCCACGCAATCGTAGCTCCATAAAGAACTCAAATTCCGTCATGTTGGAGTTATTGAGTTTCGACCAGGCCAGCTCGCCATCTTCAATAATAACAACCGGCTTACCTTCCAGTAGATCTTCCAGTTTTTCACTGTGCGCCATCAACCACATTACCAGGCGGTATAACAACGCCAGAGTGATAAAGACGATAAGTACCGGCACCATCGGCACATCATCATAAAACGCCACATCTCCCGCCGCTGAACCCAGCGTGAGAATGATTAACACTTCAAACAGCGACATCTGTCGCACACCGCGTCTTCCGGTCATTTTGAGGAACAAAAAAACCAGTACAAAGGTATAAAGACTACGTAGTGCAACTTCGCCAAGGAAATCAAAAGGCACTTTATCAAATGCCATACGGTGGAGATCGAACGCCTTCATTTTTATGCTCTTATCGTGGTTTATTCGCTAAAAGCATAGTCAACAGTTCATCGGCATGGCGGCGGTGATAGCGCCTTTGAGATAAAACCCGTATTATTGCGCGCTTTCCGTACGACTAAAGTGATTTTCATGACGCAAACATTTATCCCCGGCAAAGATGCCGCTCTGGAAGATTCCATCGCTCGCTTCCAGCAAAAACTTTCAGACCTCGGCTTTCAGATTGAAGAGGCCTCCTGGCTGAATCCTGTGCCTAACGTCTGGTCTGTACATATTCGCGACAAAGAGTGCGCACTGTGTTTTACCAACGGTAAAGGCGCAACCAAAAAAGCGGCGCTGGCTTCTGCACTTGGTGAATATTTCGAGCGTCTCTCAACCAACTACTTTTTTGCTGATTTCTGGCTGGGCGAAACCATCGCCAACGGTCCGTTCGTGCATTATCCCAACGAAAAATGGTTCCCACTGACCGAAAATGACGATGTGCCAGAAGGACTACTCGATGACCGTCTGCGCGCGTTTTATGATCCGGAGAATGAACTGACCGGCAGCATGCTGATTGACCTACAATCCGGTAACGAAGATCGTGGTATTTGCGGCCTGCCGTTTACGCGTCAGTCCGACAATCAGACCGTTTATATTCCGATGAATATCATTGGTAACCTGTACGTCTCCAACGGTATGTCCGCAGGTAATACCCGCAACGAAGCACGCGTTCAGGGATTGTCTGAAGTTTTCGAACGCTACGTGAAAAACCGCATTATTGCTGAAAGCATCAGCCTGCCAGAGATCCCGGCAGACGTGCTGGCGCGTTACCCAGCGGTGGTTGAAGCGATCGAAACACTGGAAGCAGAAGGTTTCCCGATCTTCGCATATGATGGTTCCCTTGGCGGCCAGTATCCGGTGATTTGCGTGGTACTGTTCAATCCTGCTAACGGTACCTGCTTTGCCTCTTTCGGTGCGCATCCTGATTTTGGCGTAGCACTGGAACGTACCGTGACCGAGCTGCTGCAAGGTCGTGGCCTGAAAGATTTGGATGTGTTTACTCCGCCAACCTTCGATGATGAAGAAGTCGCTGAACATACCAACCTCGAAACGCACTTTATCGATTCCAGCGGTTTAATCTCCTGGGACCTGTTCAAGCAGGATGCCGATTATCCGTTTGTGGACTGGAATTTCTCCGGCACCACGGAAGAAGAGTTTGCTACGCTGATGGCTATCTTCAACAAAGAAGATAAAGAAGTTTATATTGCCGATTACGAGCATCTGGGCGTTTATGCTTGCCGTATTATCGTGCCTGGCATGTCCGATATTTATCCGGCTGAAGATCTGTGGCTCGCGAATAACAGTATGGGCAGCCATTTACGTGAAACGATTCTTTCGCTACCAGGCAGCGAGTGGGAAAAAGAAGATTACCTGAACCTCATCGAGCAACTGGATGAAGAAGGTTTTGATGACTTTACCCGCGTGCGTGAGCTGTTGGGTCTGGCGACCGGGTCGGATAACGGTTGGTACACCCTGCGTATCGGTGAATTAAAAGCCATGCTGGCGCTGGCTGGTGGCGATCTGGAACAGGCTCTGGTCTGGACCGAATGGACGATGGAGTTTAACTCATCAGTATTTAGTCCGGAACGCGCCAACTATTATCGCTGCCTGCAAACGTTGTTATTACTGGCACAGGAAGAAGATCGCCAGCCGCTGCAATATCTGAATGCGTTTGTTCGCATGTACGGCGCAGATGCCGTGGAAGCCGCCAGTGCGGCAATGAGCGGCGAAGCGGCGTTTTACGGCCTGCAACCGGTAGATAGCGATCTGCACGCGTTTGCTGCACATCAGTCGTTGTTGAAGGCCTACGAAAAGCTGCAGCGCGCCAAAGCAGCATTCTGGGCAAAATAAAATCAAATAGCCTACGCAATGTAGGCTTAATGATTAGTCTGAGTTATATTACGGGGCGTTTTTTTAATGCCCCGCTTTACATATATTTGCATTAATAAAATAATTGTAATTATAAGGTTAAATATCGGTAATTTGTATTTAATAAATACGATCGATATTGTTACTTTATTCGCCTAATGCTCCCTTTTAATTAACTATTTTAGCGGAGGATGCGGAAAAAATTCAACTCATTTGTTAATTTTTAAAATTTATTTTTATTTGGATAATCAAATATTTACTCCGTATTTGCATAAAAACCATGCGAGTTACGGACCTATAAGCCAGGCGAGATATGATCTATATCAATTTCTCATCTATAATGCTTTGTTAGTATCTCGTCGCCGACTTAATAAAGAGAGAGTTAGTGTGAAAGCTGACAACCCTTTTGATCTTTTACTTCCTGCTGCAATGGCCAAAGTGGCCGAAGAGGCGGGTGTCTATAAAGCAACGAAACATCCGCTTAAGACTTTCTATCTGGCGATTACCGCCGGTGTTTTCATCTCAATCGCATTCGTCTTCTATATCACAGCAACCACTGGCACAGGCACAATGCCCTTCGGCATGGCAAAACTGGTTGGCGGCATTTGCTTCTCTCTGGGGCTGATTCTTTGTGTTGTCTGCGGAGCTGATCTCTTTACTTCCACCGTGTTGATTGTTGTTGCTAAGGCGAGTGGGCGCATCACCTGGGGTCAGTTGGCGAAAAACTGGCTAAATGTCTATTTTGGCAACCTGGTCGGCGCACTGCTGTTTGTACTTTTAATGTGGCTTTCCGGCGAGTATATGACCGCAAATGGTCAATGGGGACTAAACGTCCTACAAACCGCCGACCACAAAGTGCACCATACTTTTATTGAGGCCGTCTGTCTTGGTATCCTGGCAAACCTGATGGTATGTCTGGCAGTATGGATGAGTTATTCTGGCCGCAGCCTGATGGACAAAGCGTTCATTATGGTGCTGCCGGTCGCGATGTTTGTTGCCAGCGGTTTTGAGCACAGTATCGCAAACATGTTTATGATCCCGATGGGTATTGTAATCCGCGACTTCGCATCTCCGGAATTCTGGACCGCTGTCGGTTCTGCACCGGAAAATTTTTCTCACCTGACCGTGATGAACTTCATCACTGATAACCTGATCCCGGTTACGATCGGTAATATTATCGGCGGTGGTTTGTTGGTTGGGTTGACATACTGGGTCATTTACCTGCGTGAAAACGATCACCATTAATGGTTGTCGAAGTACGCAGTAAATAAAAAATCCACTTAAGAAGGTAGGTGTTACATGTCCGAGCTTAATGAAAAGTTAGCCACAGCCTGGGAAGGTTTTACCAAAGGTGACTGGCAGAATGAAGTAAACGTCCGTGACTTCATTCAGAAAAACTACACTCCGTACGAGGGTGACGAGTCCTTCCTAGCTGGCGCTACTGAAGCGACCACCACCCTGTGGGACAAAGTAATGGAAGGCGTTAAACTGGAAAACCGCACTCACGCGCCAGTTGACTTTGACACCGCTGTTGCTTCCACCATCACCTCTCACGACGCTGGCTACATCAACAAGCAGCTTGAGAAAATCGTTGGTCTGCAGACTGAAGCTCCGCTGAAACGTGCTCTTATCCCGTTCGGTGGTATCAAAATGATCGAAGGTTCCTGCAAAGCGTACAACCGCGAACTGGATCCGATGATCAAAAAAATCTTCACTGAATACCGTAAAACTCACAACCAGGGCGTGTTCGACGTTTACACTCCGGACATCCTGCGTTGCCGTAAATCTGGTGTTCTGACCGGTCTGCCAGATGCATATGGCCGTGGCCGTATCATCGGTGACTACCGTCGCGTTGCGCTGTACGGTATCGACTACCTGATGAAAGACAAACTGGCACAGTTCACTTCTCTGCAGGCTGATCTGGAAAACGGCGTAAACCTGGAACAGACTATCCGTCTGCGCGAAGAAATCGCTGAACAGCACCGCGCTCTGGGTCAGATGAAAGAAATGGCTGCGAAATACGGCTACGACATCTCTGGTCCGGCTACCAACGCTCAGGAAGCTATCCAGTGGACTTACTTCGGCTACCTGGCTGCTGTTAAGTCTCAGAACGGTGCTGCAATGTCCTTCGGTCGTACCTCCACCTTCCTGGATGTGTACATCGAACGTGACCTGAAAGCTGGCAAGATCACCGAACAAGAAGCGCAGGAAATGGTTGACCACCTGGTCATGAAACTGCGTATGGTTCGCTTCCTGCGTACTCCGGAATACGATGAACTGTTCTCTGGCGACCCGATCTGGGCAACCGAATCTATCGGTGGTATGGGCCTCGACGGTCGTACCCTGGTTACCAAAAACAGCTTCCGTTTCCTGAACACCCTGTACACCATGGGTCCGTCTCCGGAACCGAACATGACCATTCTGTGGTCTGAAAAACTGCCGCTGAACTTCAAGAAATTCGCCGCTAAAGTGTCCATCGACACCTCTTCTCTGCAGTATGAGAACGATGACCTGATGCGTCCGGACTTCAACAACGATGACTATGCTATCGCTTGCTGCGTAAGCCCGATGATCGTTGGTAAACAAATGCAGTTCTTCGGTGCGCGTGCAAACCTGGCGAAAACCATGCTGTACGCAATCAACGGCGGCGTTGACGAAAAACTGAAAATGCAGGTTGGTCCGAAGTCTGAACCGATCAAAGGCGATCTCCTGAACTACGATGAAGTGATGGAGCGCATGGATCACTTCATGGACTGGCTGGCTAAACAGTACATCACTGCACTGAACATCATCCACTACATGCACGACAAGTACAGCTACGAAGCCTCTCTGATGGCGCTGCACGACCGTGACGTTATCCGCACCATGGCGTGTGGTATCGCTGGTCTGTCCGTTGCTGCTGACTCCCTGTCTGCAATCAAATATGCGAAAGTTAAACCGATTCGTGACGAAGACGGTCTGGCTATCGACTTCGAAATCGAAGGCGAATACCCGCAGTTTGGTAACAATGATCCGCGTGTAGATGACCTGGCTGTTGACCTGGTAGAACGTTTCATGAAGAAAATTCAGAAACTGCACACCTACCGTGACGCTATCCCGACTCAGTCTGTTCTGACCATCACTTCTAACGTTGTGTATGGTAAGAAAACTGGTAACACCCCAGACGGTCGTCGTGCTGGCGCGCCGTTCGGACCGGGTGCTAACCCGATGCACGGTCGTGACCAGAAAGGTGCTGTAGCGTCTCTGACTTCCGTTGCTAAACTGCCGTTTGCTTACGCTAAAGATGGTATCTCCTACACCTTCTCTATCGTTCCGAACGCACTGGGTAAAGACGACGAAGTTCGTAAGACCAACCTGGCTGGTCTGATGGATGGTTACTTCCACCACGAAGCATCCATCGAAGGTGGTCAGCACCTGAACGTTAACGTGATGAACCGTGAAATGCTGCTCGACGCGATGGAAAACCCGGAAAAATATCCGCAGCTGACCATCCGTGTATCTGGCTACGCAGTACGTTTCAACTCGCTGACTAAAGAACAGCAGCAGGACGTTATTACTCGTACCTTCACTCAATCTATGTAATTAGATTTGACTGAAATCGTACAGTAAAAAGCGTACAATAAAGGCTCCACGAAAGTGGGGCCTTTTTTAGCACGAGAGCCTTTTTTGTCAGCTATCTATACTTTAAGGTGACTGCCAAAACAGACTCGACGTAGCCTTCGAGCTGCGCACCAACACGGCCTCAGATGGGCCACATCTGGAGAAACACCGCAATGTCAGTTATTGGTCGCATTCACTCCTTTGAATCCTGTGGAACCGTAGACGGCCCGGGTATTCGCTTTATCACCTTTTTCCAGGGCTGCCTGATGCGCTGCCTGTATTGTCATAACCGCGACACCTGGGACACGCATGGCGGTAAAGAAGTTACCGTTGAAGATTTGATGAAGGAAGTGGTGACCTATCGCCACTTTATGAACGCTTCCGGCGGCGGCGTTACCGCATCCGGCGGTGAAGCAATCCTGCAAGCTGAGTTTGTTCGTGACTGGTTCCGCGCCTGCAAAAAAGAAGGCATTCATACCTGTCTGGACACCAACGGTTTTGTTCGTCGTTACGATCCGGTGATTGATGAACTGCTGGAAGTAACCGACCTGGTAATGCTCGATCTCAAACAGATGAACGACGAGATCCACCAAAATCTGGTTGGAGTTTCCAACCACCGCACGCTGGAGTTCGCCAAATATCTGGCGAACAAAAATGTGAAGGTGTGGATCCGCTACGTTGTTGTCCCAGGCTGGTCTGACGATGACGATTCAGCGCATCGCCTCGGTGAATTTACCCGTGATATGGGCAACGTTGAGAAAATCGAACTCCTCCCCTACCACGAGCTGGGCAAACACAAATGGGTGGCAATGGGTGAAGAGTACAAACTCGACGGTGTTAAACCACCTAAGAAAGAGACCATGGAACGCGTGAAAGGCATTCTTGAGCAGTACGGTCATAAGGTAATGTTCTAATTTCCCCGTAAAGCGGCAACTTTATTGAGTTGCCGCTTTTTTATTCCGCGCTTCATTCTGCTACAGTGTTTTTAACACATTTTATAGTGGGTAATGACTCCAACTTACTGATAGTGTTTTATGTTCAGATAATGCCCGATGACCTTGTCATGCAGCTCCACCGATTTTGAGAACGACAGTGACTTCCGTCCCAGCCTTGCCAGATGTTGTCTCAGATTCAGATTATGTCGCTCAATGCGCTGAGTGTAACGCTTGCTGATAACGTGCAGCTTTCCCTTCAGGCGTGATTCATACAGCGGCCAGCCATCCGTCATCCATACCACGACCTCAAAGGCCGA
>NZ_MIIV01000061.1:0-10601 GCF_001743015.1 Shigella sp. FC1567 | reverse complement strand
CTGAGTTTTTTAAGTGACGTAAAACCGTGTTGAGGCCAACGCCCATAATGCGTGCACTGGCGCGACATCCGATGCCATTCATGGCCATATCAATGATTTTCTGGTGCGTACCGGGCTGAGAGGCGGTGTAAGTGAACTGTAGTTGCCATGTTTTACGGCAATGAGAGCAGAGATAGCGCTGATGTCCGGCAGTGCTTTTGCCGTTACGCACCACGCCTTCAGTAGCGGAGCAGGAAGGACATCTGATGGAAATGGAAGCCACGCAAGCACCTTAAAATCACCATCATACACTAAATCAGTAAGTTGGCAGCATTACCGGCATATCTGCTGCTATCGCAGAAAGTTAACGGATGCTGAACTTGAAGCGTGTTATCGTTACGACAAGCAGTTTTGGGAGCACTACAGTAAGAAATGCCGTTGGCCCATAAGAAATGTTCCCTGGGGAGCATCATCCGTTAAATACTCATAAACGCCTGAAATTTTGCCGGGGGCGCTGCGCTTGCCCGGCCTACATTAGAGCGTAACTGCAATGAATTGTGCCCATTTGTAGGCCTGATAAGCGTAGCGCCATCAGGCATTTACAACTTAAATCACACCCTGCGCCAGCATCGCATCGGCAACCTTCACAAAACCGGCAATGTTCGCGCCCTGCACGTAGTTGGTTTGCTCACCTTCACCACCATGCTCAACACAGGCATGGTGGATATCCAGCATGATGTGATGCAAACGTGCGTCAACTTTCTCGGCTTTCCAGCCCAGGCGCGCAGCGTTTTGCGCCATTTCAAGGCCTGACGTTGCTACACCGCCAGCATTAGCCGCTTTACCCGGTGCAAACAGTACGCCTGCCTGCTGGAACAGTTCAGTCGCTTCGATGGTGGTCGGCATATTTGCCCCTTCGGCGACGGCTTTAACGCCATTGGCGATAAGCTGATGCGCGGCGCCAACATCCAGTTCGTTCTGGGTGGCGCAAGGCAGGGCGATATCAACCGGTACAGACCACGGCTGTTGGCCTTCGAGATAGACCAGACCAAATTCTTTGGCGTAATCTGCCACTCGACCATCGCGGCTGGCTTTGATTTCGATAAGACGTGCCAGTTTCTCTTTCGTGAATCCGCTTTCATCAACTACAGTGCCGCTGGAGTCTGACGCAGTGATCACACGAGCACCAAATTCCATCGCTTTTTCGATAGCGTACTGGGCGACGTTGCCGGAGCCAGAAACGGAAACGCGCATCCCTTCAAAACCCATACCGTGGCGTTTTAACATTGCTTCTGTGAAATAAACCAGACCGTAGCCGGTAGCTTCCGGGCGAATAAGACTACCGCCAAATGAAAGGCCCTTACCGGTGAAGACGCAGGCGGTATTGTTGGAGAGCTTTTTCATCATCCCCGCCATAAAGCCGACTTCACGACCACCAACGCCGATATCACCTGCCGGAACGTCAGTATCCGCGCCCAGATGACGATAAAGCTCGGTCATCAGCGCCTGGCAGAAACGCATCACTTCGCTTTCGCTTTTACCTTTCGGGTCAAAATCGCTACCGCCTTTACCACCGCCCATCGGCAGGGTAGTCAGGGCATTTTTGAAGGTTTGTTCGAAGCCGAGGAATTTGAGAATGGAGAGGTTAACTGACGGATGGAAGCGCATACCGCCTTTGTACGGGCCGATGGCTGAGCTGAACTGCACACGCCATGCACGGTTGACCTGTACCTGGTTGCGATCATCAACCCATACCACGCGAAACTGGATCACGCGCTCCGGTTCAACCAGACGCTCCAGTAATGACATCTGGCGATATTTTGGATTTTGTTCAAGAAAAGGCCAGAGTGTGGTCATTACTTCACGAACGGCTTGCGCGAACTCGGTTTGATTCGGGTCGCGCTTTTGGACATGGTTGAGGAATGACTCCAGAGAATATGTCTGATCCATAGATATAAAACCCTTATATATTAATACGATTGTGCTTATGTTGTTTATGTCATGTGCTTTTGCAGTTTTCGACTATACCATCAAGAATGTGACGGTAAGCAAGAAAAAAATGACCCAGGAAAGCAAATTAATAACGAGAGTAATCTCATAACCAAATGCGATAACTCAGACGCTAAAGTTTTGCCACCCGGCTACCGTTATCAGTTGCAGAGACAATAACGTTAAGGAGTTCCCTGTGAGTCGAGCATTGTTCGCCGTAGTATTAGCATTTCCATTAATTGCACTGGCTAACCCGCATTATCGTCCGGACGTGGAGGTAAACGTACCGCCAGAAGTGTTCAGTTCAGGCGGGCAGTCAGCGCAGCCCTGTACTCAGTGCTGCGTTTATCAGGATCAAAATTATTCTGAAGGGGCGGTAATTAAAGCCGAAGAAATACTGCTGCAATGCCAGCGGGATGACAAAACCCTTAGCACTAATCCGCTGCTCTGGCGGCGCGTAAAGCCATAAACGCCTCTAATAGTGGAATGTCAGTAGGGGCCAGCGGATATTGCAGCGCCTCTTCAGGTGAGCACCAGACCAGCGCCTGATGTTCATGTGCCTGTAACGTCCCGTGGAAGTCGGGTACGTGCCAGGCATGAAGATGGATAATCCGGCCCGAAACTTCTCGCTGATGGCTGGCAACATACTCACCCACAGTTGCTTCGATGCCCAATTCTTCGTTTAACTCACGCACCAGTGCCTGCTGCTGGCTTTCATCCAGCTCGACTTTACCACCGGCAAACTCCCATAATCCCGCCTGATCGCTCTGGGCGGGGCGTTGCGCGAGTAAAATTTTGCCATCACGTTCAATGATGGCGGCAACAACTTCAATCATTTTCATAAATTACACACGGGCAGATAAGCGAAAAATGCCATAATATCCGCACTGTTGCTCAATCAGAAAGGCTTTATATTTAAGGAGTGCCTGTGCTAGACCGCCATCTTCATCCCCGGATTAAACCGTTGTTGCATCAGTGCGTGCGGGTTCTTGATAAACCGGGCATTACGCCAGATGGTTTAACATTAGTGGGATTTGCCATCGGCGTGCTGGCTCTGCCGTTTCTGGCGCTGGGCTGGTATCTGGCGGCGCTAGTCGTCATTTTGTTGAACAGGCTGCTTGATGGTCTGGACGGTGCGCTGGCGCGGCGCAGAGAGCTTACCGACGCGGGCGGCTTTCTTGATATTTCTCTCGATTTTCTCTTTTACGCGCTGGTGCCGTTTGGCTTTATTCTTGCTGCACCGGAGCAAAATGCGCTGGCAGGCGGCTGGTTGTTGTTTGCGTTTATCAGCACGGGCAGCAGTTTTCTCGCCTTTGCTGCACTGGCAGCAAAACATCAGATTGATAACCCCGGTTATGCACATAAGTCGTTTTACTATCTGGGGGGATTAACCGAAGGCACAGAAACGATCTTACTGTTTGTGCTGGGATGTTTATTCCCTGCATGGTTTGCGTGGATCTTCGGTGCGTTGTGCTGGATGACGACCTTTACGCGGGTGTGGAGTGGGTATCTGACGCTGAAGTCGCTCCAGCGTCAGTAATTGCAATGTTATTTGCTACTGTCCGGGCCGCGTTCACCGGTTGCTACCGGATTTTTTGGATCGCTGCTCCATTCGTACCAGCCGCCGTCATACACGGAAACATTCTTCCAACCCATGGCGCGTGCGTACATAAAGGTTTCGGACGCGCGCCAGCCGGTGCCGCAGTAGAATGAAACTTGCTGCTCTGGTTTGATATTCCACGCTTTCCACATAGCGGTAATATCATCGGCGCTGCGCATGGTGCCATCCGGGTTATGAAAATCTTCCATATGCGTCGAGTCGCTACCAGCGTGTCCCCAACGTGCTCCGGCTATTTCACCTTTTGGTTTAATATAGCTGTAACCGCTGGTCGTACCGATAAATTCTGGCCACGAACGAATGCTCACCAGCGATGCATCCTGGCGATGCAGCAGTCCACGGGCCTGTTCCATATCGAGCATCAACTGCGGTTGTGCCGGGATCTTCACGCCGAAATCCGGTTCCGCTTTCACTTTCGGTGGCGTTCCTCGCTCAACAGGCAGTCCCGCGTCGGACCAGGTTTGCCAGCCGCCATCCAGCAGACGCACATCTTTCACGCCTGCGTAGAGCATAATTTGCGCCACACGCGCTCCAGCGTATACGTCACGCCCGTACAGAATGACCGTGGTGTCATGGCGAATGCCGTGTTTTGCCAGCATCGCTTTTAGTTGTTCATCAGAAACTTTGTTCCACAGCGGTTCGCTTTCCACTTCGTTGGTATCGATGTAGTCAGCACCGGGAATATGGCTGATAAGGTAAAGCTTAGGAGCGCCCCAGGCCGCTTCAATGACTTTCCAGTCACCGGCAGGTTTCGCCGTAACCTCTTTACCTTGTTGCAGGTCGTGCAGCCATTGCGGATAAACCAGCTGCTCAAAGTGCGGCAGTTTTTGTAGACGGGAAGGTTCGCTTAGCGCGTCACTCAGAATGGAGATATGCGTAAAACCTGCTTTTTGCAGTCGCGTTTTGACGGCGTCGACATCTTTGTCATTACCGTACAGCGCCACCGGGGCATCGGCTTTCAGGTTATGTTGCTTGATCCACGCGTTGAGCTGTTCGGTGCTCATTTTGTCGAGCCAGCTGGCAGAGAGGTTTAAGGCGGCAGGTTCATGACCAGAAGGGCCATTTAAGGTTTGTGGCCAGCCGTTATAAAACGCGCTGGGGCGAGTATCTATCGCTTTGCCATTTTGTTGTTGAAGCTGGTCAAGTGTAAGAGGCTTCGCCAGTTCAGCGGCCCACGAAGAAGCGCAAGCCAGCCCTAAAGCCATTGCCAGCGCGGTCATTTGAGAAACACGTTTCATCGAAAATCCCGACATTGTAGTTTTGAGTGCGCCATTCTGAACTGACGCATTGAGAAAAACTTTGCGTTATCGCAGTTTGTTGTAATTTTCTGACCACTGCGCCATATCCAGAACAGAACTATCAGCAGGAACATCCTGGAGATCGTGCGTTACCTGAACGACGGGGATCGCCAGTTCGCGAACTTCGCTGAACACCCACTGGCGAAAATTATCGCGCAGAGCCACATCAAGACGGCTGAATGGCTCATCCAGGAGTAACGCTTTTGGCTGAGCGAGAAGGGCGCGCAGCAGGGCCACCCGCGCTCGCTGACCGCCTGATAATGTCGCAGGGTCCTGGTGATAAGTTTCAGCCAGTCCCGCTCGATCAAGCGCGTCTTTCACGGCATTGCGCCTGGCAGTCCCCTTGAGCGTCGACGGTAGCGCCAGCAGTAAATTTTGCCCGACGCTGAACTGGTCAAATAACAGTGCATCCTGGAAAAGAATGCCAATCTGACGCTGTGCGGTGGGTAGCATGTCAATCCGTTGCTCATTGAGCCATAGCTCACCTGTACAAGAAAACTGTCCAGCCAGTGCACCAATCATCCATGAAAACAGAGTGGATTTTCCACAGCCAGACGGCCCCATTAACGTGACGATGTCACCTTTATCAACCGTAAAGTTAACGTTTGTCAGCAAGCGGCTTTCTGGTAAACGTAGCGAAACATTTTTCACGCAGAGCATTAGCGGAGTCCTTGTCTGACATAACCTACCCATTTTGCGACTAACGCGGTCAGGGCAAAAATAATAAGCGGTAACAACAGTTGCCATAAAGCCTGGGCGGCGAGAATACCGTTGCTGCCGCCGCTGCTTAATGCCACCGCCTCAGTGGTGAGCGTCGGAAAACGCCCCGCGCCCAGCCACAGCGTCGGCATATACTGCGCAATACTGACTGAAAATCCCACCGCGAAGGCAATCAGCACAGGGCGCAACATGAGTGTGCATTTCACGTAAAAGAAGATTTTGGCCCGCTACCAGCCCAGTGTTTGCGCAATCAAAATTAACCGTGAATCAATGCGCTGCCAGGCGGGTTGCAGGATAAACAGCATCCACGGCATTACCCACAGCAGATGCCCCCAGACCACCGCCGTCCAGCTTCCATCCAGGTTCAGCCATAGCGCCAGCGTGTACTGGCCCGCCACCAGTGGCAGAGCGGGCAATAGAATGGGCAACCATAGCCACAACTGGCGACGCTGTGGCCCCCATTCCAGCCACAGCAGTAACAGGAGCAAAGCGATGAATGTTGCTACCAGCCCCATTGTCAGACTGTTGATGAGTGCTTCACTATTGATCGTCGACTGATCCGCGAGGATCGCCAGCAGAACCACACACAGCACACCGGTTAAGGGTAAAAAACTCGCCAGCGTAGTGCCTGGTAATAAAGGTGTGGCAGGCTTGCGAATGCCATCTACGCGGGGAATAGTGCGCCGCCAGCTGCGCCATAGCAGATAGCTCAGCAAAACGTAGGCGGCGAGTAACAGCATCAGCAGCAGACTGGCGAGTGCGCCTTTCGTTTGTTGATCCGCGTCGCCCTGAGTTAACCACTGCCAGCTAATTACTGCCAGCGTCGGTGGATTACCTGGCCCAAGAATAATCGCCACATCCACGACCGAAAGCGACCAGGCAACAATCGCCAGCATCGCCATTGCCAGCGAAGGCGCGACGGAGGGCAACAGCAGCCAGTTCAGGCATTGCCAGCGGCTGTAGCCCAGCGAATCCAGCACAATGACCTGCTGCAACAGCCGTTTTTCGCTCAATACTGCCGCTAAGATCCACAGCAGAAATGCGCTTTCTTTCACTGCAAGGGTGAGGCCCAGACCGATGCCAAATCGGTCCATTGGCGGAGTGAAATACGGGAAATAGTCATATAGCAGCCCTCCGTCAGCAAAGAGCAGCAGGGCGCTGGTGGCAAAAGCCACATGGGGAATGGCGAGCAGCCACGGCAGACGGGCGCACATACGCTGCCATTTCGGCCCAGGCCATAGCGCCACAATCACCAGCAGGGCAATCAACAATGCCCCGACCGCCGCGATGGTTGTCGACACCAGCGTTGCCAGTAATGCATGCGGTAACTGTGGATCGGCAAATAACGCCTGCCAGTGTGTCAACGACAACGCAGGCGATATCAGCGTGAGAGCTGCCGGGATCAGCGGTGCATAAATCACCGCCACCATCGCCCACAGCAAAAAGATTAATGCGTACCGTAACGGCGTAACCATTCTTGTTCCAGTGCATTCACCCATCCTGCGTGCGGTTCAGCCAGTACCGGCGGCAGATCCTGCGGCATTCTTGATTGCAATATTTCGCGCTGCCCGTCAGGCAGTTTTTGCGGATCGAGAACAGAAGGATCGTCCCAGACAACGGGATCTGCTTTACGCAGTTGCGCATCGGGTGAGAGCAGAAAATTGGCAACTACCTTCGCCGCAGCACTGGCATTCGCGTTGGCTGGAATGGTGACGAAATGCACGTTGCCAATCATCCCCTCGCGAAAGCCAAAACTGTAACTGCTTGCCGGCAAATCGCCGCTGGCGATTTTTTGCTGCGCATGCGCGGGGTTAAAGGTCAGCGACAGGCGCAATGTGCCGGCTTTCAGCAGAGCATCCATCCGCGCGGGCGAAGGCGGGAAATCCTTTCCTTCGCGCCACAAATACGGATGCAGTGCATCAAGATATTGCCACAAGGGCGCAGTGACACGGGCGAAAGTCGCATCGTCCGGCGCTTCTTTTAATGCGGCGGGATCTGGCGTCAGCATAATCAGCAACTGTTCAAGAAACGCCGTGCCGGTAAAGTCCGGTGGGCGCGGATAAGTAACCGTGCCGGGATTGGCTTTAGCAAACTCCAGTAAGGCTTGCGGCGTTTGTGGTGGCTGTGGCGTAACATCGCGGCGGGCGATAAACGTCAGTTGTGCGCCGCCCCAGGGCGATTCCGCACCTTGTGTCGGCACTGAAAAATCTTCCCGCACCGGCAGCTGTGTGTCGACATAGCGCCAGTTGGGCAGAGTCTCCGCCCAGCCCGTTTGTAATAAATTGGCCTCTTTTAAGGTGCGGAAGTTTTCGCCGTTCACCCAGAGCAGATCCACCGAGCCGCCCGTTTTACGACCGGCAGCAGCTTCGGTCTGAATGCGCTTCACCGCGTCTGCGGCATCCGCGAGACGAACAATCTTCAGGTTTATAGCGTAATGGGTTTTCATCTCGCCGCTAACCCAGTCGAGATAGCGGTTAATTGCGGTATCGCCGCCCCAGGCGTTAAACCAGACGGTTTGCCCTTTGGCCTCATTTTTAATTTCCTGCCAGTCACTGGCATGTGTTGCCAAAGAAAACAGCGATAACAATCCCAGCAACCACCCACAATGGCGCATCTTCTCTCCTTAAGAACGTTTTTCCGGAATACGGCACAGCCCCTGAGCGGGAATGTCCATGGCAGAATTAAAACGAGCCGACAGGTTTTGCAGGCCGATCAATGCCGTCAGTTCGGTGAGCGCCTGAGCGTCAAAATGCGCAGCCAGTCGGGTACGCAGGGCATCATCGACTGTTGGCGGTGTGACGCTTGCGGCTTCGGCGTACTCCAGCGCCAGCCGTTCTTCATCGCTAAAGAGCGGGCTTTGCCGCCAGTCAGCCACTGCCAGCAGTTTATCGGTGCTGCCGGTACGCTCGGCGACTTTCATACTGGTGATATCCACACAAAACTCACACAGGCACATTTGCGCAATGCGCGCGCTGACAAGCGATCGCACTACCGGATCGAGCGGTGAGCGTTTGCGCTCCAGCCACCCAACAAACATTGACACCAAATAAAAGATAAACGGGATCCGCCCCCACCAGCGAATCGGGCTTAGCACCTCGCCGTAATGGCGACGATGCAGCCACGCCTGCGGACGTAAAATGAAAGGAATTTTGCTAAGCGGCGGTAAACCCATCAGTCATTCCTCTTCTGGCGCTCAAGCCATATTTTCTTCGCCATAAAAATCACCACGGTCAGGGCAAACAGAATAAACAGTCCGGTGACAAACCAGAAAGTACCGCCTGTTAACATGCTGCCCGCCCAGGAATAAACAATAGTCGCCGGTAATTGACCAAGCCCGGTGGAGATAAAAAACGAGCGAAAACGTATTGAAGTCAGACCGGCAGCATAGCTGATTGGATCGAAAGGGACAAAAGGCAATAACCGACAGACCAGGATGGTGTGTTTGCCGTAGCGAGTGAAAAAGCCGTCCATACTGTCAAGCACGGTTTTGCCGGTTAATTTTTCCACCACTTCGCGGCCCATCACTCTGGCGATAAAAAAGCACAGCGCCGCGCCGGCCATCGAACTGGTCCACGACAGCAAGCCGCCCCAGAACGCGCCAAACAGCGACGCATTGGCAAAGGTGATCAAAAACGCAGGTAGCGGTGCAGCAATGGCCTGTAAAATCATCAACAAGAACGAGACAACTGCCGCCAGTGCGCCGTAAGACTGAATAAAGCGTTCTATACCCTGTTGGTCCACGGCGGCAAACGCCGCAACGCTGCGATTGATAAACTCATGGACGCCGGGAAGCAGCGCCCATGCGAGCAGCATAGCGAACAACAGGATGATGAGGGTTATACAGTAGTACCAGATTTTACGCGATTGCATCTTCATCATCCTTTATCCTGGCTTTATTCGGTGATTTTAAAGGTAACCGTTGCCAGCGTGTTATCCGCCGGGAGAACTGAGGCATTGCCTTTGAATTTCACTTCGCCGCGTTTTTCCACCGCACCATAAGTGTATGTTGCATTGCTGACGATGCCGACCGGGCAGCTATCCAGACACACCAGTCAACCCGTTTTCTTCTCTTCTGCTGCCGTTAAATTACCGCCAAAGCGCATGTCCAGTTTCTTGCCATTACTGTCAACAATCACTTCATCGAAGGAATACGCTTTTGCCGCCCCTTGCCAGTTGACCGAAATATCCAGTTTGCTGCCTGTGACATGAGTCGTTTCTTTATTATCCATCGTCATGTTTTCGCCCGGCGTACCACCTGCCTCTTTCAGGGCTTCATAAAATGCTTTCGGGGTCGCATAAGCCATAAACAGCGATTTATGTCCGTTGGAGCCATCTTTAAACACAATACCGTGACGAGTGTCGTCGGTGAGGAAACGACCATTAATTTGCACCAGCATGGTTACCGTATGGTTATTGGCATCGACGCGCAGCGGTTGGCTGTTCGAAAGTCCGTCGTATTCCACTTTTGCCGCCGAATTCTCTTTTTGATCGCAGCCGCTAAGCCCGGCAACAGCCAGTAAGCAGAGTGCAGCCAGTCCTTTTTTCCATGACACTGAATAATGTTGCGACATCGTTCTATCCTTCATTTTTTGGGTGAGTAAGCGGGCTGCGGCGCGAAGCAGACAGATCCACATGTTTGTGTCGGGCGTAGAGTTTTGCGAGCTGGACGAGAATAAACAGCGCCAGGCCCGCCAGACAGAGTTGTAAAATAAAGCGCAGCGGGTAATGACTCCAACTTACTGATAGTGTTTTATGTTCAGATAATGCCCGATGACCTTGTCATGCAGCTCCACCGATTTTGAGAACGACAGTGACTTCCGTCCCAGCCTTGCCAGATGTTGTCTCAGATTCAGATTATGTCGCTCAATGCGCTGAGTGTAACGCTTGCTGATAACGTGCAGCTTTCCCTTCAGGCGTGATTCATACAGCGGCCAGCCATCCGTCATCCATACCACGACCTCAAAGGCCGACAGCAGGCTCAGAAGACGCTCCAGTGT